>JBFZEN010000118.1:0-4235 GCA_041306805.1 bacterium | reverse complement strand
TTCATCCATATTTCTGCACGGGGGCGTCTTTCACCTTGCGGGCAACATGCTCTACCTCTGGATTTTCGGGGATAATATCGAAGGACTGATGGGCCATCTGCGCTTCCTTTTTTTCTACCTGATATGCGGGCTGATCGCGGCCATGACCTACGTCCTATTCCAGCCGAATTCGGAAATACCCATGATAGGGGCCAGCGGCGCCGTTTCAGGCGTGCTCGGGGCCTACCTGCTGCGTTTTCCCGGAGCGCGCGTGCACATGCTTGTCATTTTTTTCTGGTTCATCCGCGTCATCCGCGTTCCGGCCGTTCTGGTGCTTGGGTTCTGGTTCATCATCCAGGTCTTCAATGGAATCGGATCGGTCGGGCTTCAGGAGAAGGGGGGGGTGGCATGGATGGCCCATGTGGGGGGCTTCGCAGCGGGAATGCTTTTAATATACCTGTTTGGCAAAAGAAGGCAGTGATCCGGGAATTGAGGCAATTGGTAATCGGTTATTGGTAATAGGCACTTGATCTCAGAACTCAGAACTCAGAACTTAGAACTTAGAACTTCTCTTCCTTTACTCCTTACCGATTTTCTTTTCCCAATTACCCCTCTTTTTGAAACCTGCCGCTTGGATTTATTCCATTTAATGAAAAATATTCTTGATTTCCTCTTTTCTTTTTAATAAATTGTAACACTTTACTTTTGGGAGTATGTCCCGCCGAGGCGGGATGAGAGGGATTTCATTCACCGGAGCAGGGCTTTTCCCGCGGAATTGCCCTGAAAAAGCGGGATTGATGCGGGCCATCCCCGCTCCGGAAGCAGGTGATCATGAACCTGATCCATTTTGCGTCTTCGAATCGTTTTCCCCGGAACTTCGTTTTCCGTCCAATTCTATCTTTTTACATTATCCATTAATCCAAAGGAGGCCGTTATGGGGAGAAAACACGGTGTCGGGTGGACCATTGTCCTTTTTGCATGCATGGTCCTGCCCTTCTTCACAATCCGTGCGGAGGAGAAGCCGTCCGTATCGCTCAAGTTCGGAGCGAGCGAGCGGCTGCGGAACGAATTCTACAACAACATCACGGACATGAACAAAGACAAGGATGACAGGACGGACTATTTCCGCATCCGGACCAGCGTGTGGGGTCAGGTTACGTTCGCCCAGGTCGCCACGTTTTACGCCAAGCTCACCAACGAATTCCGCAAATACACCGACGATCCCAAGGCCAGGGATTTCACCTGGGACGAAGTCGTGATCGACAACCTGTACCTTAAACTCGAAACGAAGAAAAAGGACATCGGTCTCACTCTGGGCAGGCAGAACCTCACTTACGGCGAAGGTTTCATTCTCATGGACGGCGCGCCCTGGGACGGATCGCGCACCATATACCATGACGCGGTGAAGCTGTCGGTGACGCGTGGCAAGACCACATTCGATATCCTCGGCATCGACAACACGAAGATCGAAGACCACCTTTCCGTCATGCGCGGCTCCAAGCTGAAAAACGGGGAAATCAAGGGGCAGCCGAAAGACCAGATGATGAACGACGGCGAGGAAAAGGCCCTGGGTCTGTACGCCACCACCACGGCCCTGGCCAAGACGAAACTCGAGGCGTACTTCATCCGGAAAACCGAGAAGCCCGATCCCTGGATCAACCTGGGCGCGTCCAAGGAAGAACTCAACCTGAACACATTGGGCGCCCGGATCAATTACGCATTCAATAACCGGTTCTCCATGACCACGGAATGGGCCGTTGAGAGCGGCACACAGGGTTCCATTGACCACAGCGCCTTCGGCGGGTACGGCTATCTGTCGTACGTCCTGTGTCCGCGGAAAAAAGCCACGATATCGTACGGAATGGTCGCCCTGTCGGGTGACGATGCAGCCACCCCCGACAAGAACGAGGGATGGAATCCCCTGTTCTCGCGCTGGCCCAAGTGGAGCGAGCTTTACATTTACTCATACCTGAACGAAACGAACCGCGGTTCGGTGCGCGTGGCCTACTGGACCAATCTGTTCTCGCCGTACGCATCGTACACCATGCAGGTGTCAAAAAAAATCAGCCTCACCGCCAACCTGTATTACCTGAAGGCCCTGCAGGACCGGATGCTGACCGCCGACGCGAAATCGGGTCTGGCGAGGGGTAAGGAAGTGCAATGCTGGGTCAAGTTCGTTTTCAACAAGGTCGTGACCGGGCACCTGCTGTACGACTATCTCTTTCCGGGCGATTTTTACCCCGAGCCCCGCACGGGCGGGCCGTTCGTGCGCGGAGAACTCATGTTCACCATCTAAGGTTTTTCACCGGGAGCCGTTCCATTTTTAAATGAAGGGAGGTTTTGAATGAATATCATGCTTTTCGCCATCGTGGTGCTTCTGTACCTTTTCGCGATAGCCTATCTCGCCTATCTCGGATACAAGCGAACCAAGACCGCGGCCGATTACCTTCTCGCGGGGCGCAGCGCCCACCCCATGGTCATGTCGCTCTCGTACGGCGCGACGTTCATCAGCACGTCGGCCATCGTGGGTTTCGGCGGCGCCGCGGCCGTGTACGGCATGGGGCTTCTGTACCTGACCTTTCTGAACATTTTCGTGGGCATTTTCATCGCCTTCGTGTTTTTCGGAAAACGCACCAGGCTGATGGGGCTGAACCTGAACGCGCACACCTTCCCCGAATTTCTGGGCAAGCGTTTCGATTCGACCTTTCTGCAGGGGGCCACGGGGCTCATGATTTTCGTGTTCATGCCGCTGTACGCGGCCGTGGTGCTCATGGGCGGCGCCCAGTTCATCGCCGAGGTGTTCGGCATCAACTACAACGTCGCGCTCTTCTTCTTCACGGCCATCGTGGGCATTTACGTGATCATGGGCGGTCTCAAGGGCGTGATGTACACCGACGCCTTTCAGGGCGCCCTGATGCTTGTGGGTATGACATTTCTGCTCTGTTTCACGTACGTAAAGCTCGGCGGCATGATGGGGGCGCACCAGGCGCTCACAGCCATGAAAGACCTGGTTCCCCCGCCGCTGGCGGCCAAGGGGCACGTGGGGTGGACGTCATTTCCTCCGTTCGGCACGGAGAATTGGTGGGTGCTTGTCACCTCCATCATCCTCGGTGTCGGCATCGGCGTGCTGGCCCAGCCGCAGCTGGTGATCCGTTTCATGACCGTGAAATCGAACCGCGACCTCAACCGGGCCGTCCCGGCCGGCGGCGTATTCATTTTCATGATGACGGGCGTGGCCTTTCTCGTGGGCGCGCTGGCGAACGTCTATTTCGTGAACAACCCGGCCTTCGGGAAGATCGCTTTTCTGGCCGCCGACAAGAACGTCGACAACATCATTCCGCTGTTCATCAAGAACGCCATGCCTCAGTGGTTCACGGCCGTTTTCATGGTGACGCTGCTCGCCGCGGCCATGTCGACGCTGAGCTCGCAATTCCACGTGATGGGCTCGGCCGCCGGACGGGACGTATGGGAAAAATGGATCAAGGGCAAGGGCGGCACCATTATCGTCACCAAAATCGGGATCTTCGTCACCATCCTCATTTCGTTTTTGCTGGCGTGGGCGCTTCCGACCTTCTTTGAAAAAGGCACGGCCATCATCGCGCGCGGCACGGCCATTTTCTTCGGCCTGTGCGCAACGGCTTTTCTGCCCATGTTCATCGGGTCGCTGTATTCGAAATCGATCAACAAGACCGCCGCGGTGTCGGGTTTTCTCGCCGGTTTCGCGGTGGCGTTGTTCATGACCTTGTTTATCCACACCAAGGAATCGGCGCCCCTGTCGCTGTGCAACGCGATGTTCGGAAAACCCTCCCTCGTGGTGGGCAGCAAATGGGAATTCGTGGATCCGCTGGTGGTCGCGCTTCCCGTGTCGATCATCGTCACGCTGGCCGCCAATCTGTTCGGCAAGCGGCTTCCGGCCAAGCACGTGGACATGTGCTTCGACGGCATCAAGTGACCGAATCCGCCCATTCCGGGTGAACCGTGTTTTTAATGAAGGAGACCGCAACATGTTAGGACTTGGTGATTTCTGGGTGTCCTTGGTGTTCGTCCTCTGCCTCGCGAGCGTCGCGCTTTGTATCGTGTACGGGGCGGTGAAGTGGAACAAGGAAGGGGATCCGACAAAAAAAGAGCTGAACGAGGAGAAACGCTGGGGCCGTGAGGAGAAGAAGATAGAAAAGAAAATGTAATCTTTTTTCAATTCGTCCGTCATCTCAAATTTCGGGCGGGACCGTTCCCAAGGACACAAAGCGGTGATTGCC
>JBFZEN010000117.1:0-4770 GCA_041306805.1 bacterium | reverse complement strand
TTTCTTCGCGATCTTCCACAGATAGTCGCCCTTCAACACGGTATATATATCATAGTAGCTGCTCATCTTGGCCTTCAAGGCCGCCAATTTGGTTTCCACATCGGCGATTTTGCTCTCGACTTCGGTGAGATAGGCCAGTTTGTCGCCCTTGGCCTGGGCGATTTTTGCCTCGAGATCCTTGATTTCATCCTTCCGGCCGAATAAAGCTTCCGGCGAAAGAGCCGACAGCTCGTCGATTTTTCCGCTGATATCGTCAAGACCCGCCTTGAATGCGTCCACGCCGGCCTTGTCGGTTCCCAGCATGGCGTAAATTTCAGCCCATTCGGCGTCGATCTGTTTCTGGATCTCGTCGATCTGCTGTTTGAGAGCCGCATTTTCCGTTTGAAGCGCAGCCGCCTGCGCGTTTGCGTCGACTTCCTTCTTCTGCTGATCGGCCAGCTGGACCTTGTATTCATCCATCTTGATTTTTTCCTGCTGTCCGTACACAACGCCAGTCAGGAGAACGAAAGCGACAACCACGGCAAGAAGCGAAAAGACTGTGCCCTTTATCTTCATTCTTTATCCTCCTATTCAGGTAATTGAAACCGTTACTGCCCCAACCGGGCTTTGACCTTTTCCTTCTCAGCCTGAACCTGCTTCAATTCGGCCTGCTTTGCGTCCAGCTGCGCCTTGAGATCGGTGTTCTCCTGTTGCAGTTTGGCAACCTGGTCTTCCGCGGCGCCGGCAGAGGCTTTGCTTTCTTCCAACGTGGTCAACTGTTTGTCATTGGCGTAACGTGTGCATCCGGTCACGAACAGCGACAGCGTAAAAACCACCACCAGCAGACTCGCAGCAAGTACTCTCGTATACCTTGCCATTCTCTGCACCTCCTTTTTCATTTAAATTCAATATATTATTGTATTGATTTCTCAACAAGTTTAAATAAATTTTTCATCATTGTCAAGCGAAAAATACCTTTAAAATTGCGTTTTTGTCCGATCATTTCAAATGGATGCAGTATCATTATATATCATTTCCCCGTCTTCTTTTCCTGAATCACGGCCAAACCGAGTTCGCTCAGCTGGTCCTCCCCCACTTCCGACGGGCAACCGTCCATCAACGAAAGCGCGCTTGTGGTTTTGGGGAATGCGATGACTTCCCTGATGGATTCTTCTCCGGCGAAAATCATGACAAGACGGTCGAAGCCGAACGCGATGCCGCCGTGGGGAGGCGCACCGTACTGGAGCGCCTCGAGCAGAAAGCCGAATTTGCGCTCCGCCGTTGTTGGATCGATGCCAAGCGCCCTGAAAACCGCCTGCTGGACGTCATGCCTGTGGTTTCGAATGCTGCCACCGGCTATTTCCGAACCGTTCAGAACCAGGTCGTACGCGCGGGCCCTGACCTGTTCCGGATGGGTGCCGAGAAGGGCCGCGTCCTCCTCGCGGGGGGACGTGAATGGATGGTGCATGGCCTGGTACCGTTTGTCGTCGGAATTCCATTCCAGCAGGGGAAAATCCACGACCCAGACCGGAACAAACTGGTCCTTGCGGATCATCCCCTGGTCGGCCGCGATCTTTTTCCGGAGGTTTCCAAGCGTCTCCCGCGTTAACGCGTCTCCGCCCGCCGCCAGCAGAAGAACGTCGCCTGAGGAGGGTTTGAAAGCCGCGGCCAGTTTTTCCATCTTTTCGGCTGATATGAATTTGGAAACAGGCGACTCAAGCCCCTCCGCTGTTTTCTGCACCACGACCAGCCCCTTGGCCCCCCAGGCCTGGACGGCGGCCGTCAAATCGTCCACCTGCTTCCTTGTCAGCTTCCCAGCGTCCTCCCATTTGATGCCGCGCACCTTTCCGCCCTTTTGCACCGTCTCCTCGAACACTCGGAAACCGCACCCGCCGGCCTCGGCACTGATGTCGTGTATCTCCATGCCGAAACGCAGGTCGGGTCGGTCGGTTCCGTACCTCGAGACGGCTTCGTCGTACGACAGCCTCAGGAACGGGGCCGGAAGCCGGATGCCGAGTACGTCCTCGAACAGCTGTGACACCAGTTTTTCCGTGATCGACAGAATGTCCTCTTCGTCGATGAACGACATTTCCACGTCGATCTGCGTGAATTCGGGCTGCCGGTCGGCGCGCAGGTCTTCGTCGCGGAAACAGCGGACGATCTGAAAATACCGCTCAAAGCCCGAGACCATGAGTATCTGCTTGTACTGCTGGGGCGACTGGGGCAGGGCGTAGAATTTTCCCCTGTGTATCCTGCTGGGAACCAGGTAATCCCGGGCGCCTTCGGGCGTGCTCTTCATGAGAAAGGGCGTCTCCACCTCGATGAATCCCTCCGCGTCGAAAAACCGGCGGACCATCTGCGCCATACGGTGCCTCAACACGAGGTTTTTCTGCATGACCGTCCGACGCAAATCGAGGTAGCGGTATTTCAGACGCGTCTCGTCCGACGCATCGCAGTCGTCCTTGATCAAAAAAGGCAGGGGCTTCGCCTCGTTGAACACCACGAGGTCGGTGGCGAGAACTTCTATCGCGCCTGTCGCCATTTTGGCGTTGACCATGTCCTTCGGTCTTGGCATCACTTCGCCGCACACGCCGATTACCGATTCCATGCGCAAGGCCTTGGCCGTTTCGATGCAGTGTGCGGCCCGGTCGGGGTGAAAAACGACCTGGGTGATGCCCCGGCGGTCGCGGAGGTCGATGAAAATCATTCCGCCGAGGTCGCGCTGGCTCGATACCCACCCCGTGAGGATGACGGTGCTTCCCCGGTGCGTTTCGTTCAATTCGCCGCACGTGTGCGATCTTTTCCATTTCTGTTTTTCAGCCAAGAGGAACTCCTGTGGATGGTGTTTGAATCGCGAATCGGCTTTCAATGGACCCCGTTGAAAGCCGGGGTGACAATGGAAAGAGGACGCCGGACCTCGTACAGATAGAAATCCTCGTTCTGGATGATCGAACCCGTGAATGCTTCGACGGGTTTGATGCACGGATCGCTGAAAGGAAGAGGATAATGAACAACGAAAAGCACATCCTGTTTTGATCGAACCGCCAGATCCTTTACCCTTTCGACGATAGTGGAATCGTCCACCGCCGGATTGTGCTTCAGGTTCATGACGACGAAGGAGCCGAAACCAAGCGATTGGGGATAATACATCTTCTTCCCGTCGAGATAACCCAAAACCGTAACGGCATTGCTGTCCATATGCCCCGCCATGAGCCTGTCTTGCATGTTCTCTCTGATGATATATTCCGCGGCGGTTTTCCCGTGTGAGAATGGATACCGGTAATCCATGGACAGGGCAATGGCCGCGCCGGCGACATGAATTCCGAAAAGAACGGTGATCGCCGGTCGGAACCATTTTTCCGCCGCCGCACTCCACCGCTCGAAAATCGTTCGGGGACGGGGAGGCGGTGGACCGATCCAGTACAGCCAGGCCGACGCGACAAACAGGATAAACAGAAAACCGTGATGCCTGAGAAATCCGAAGTATTTGGTGTAAAAGAACAACCACAGGGCGAGCGTGCCGCCCAGGTAGAACGCCAGCACAACGGGTTTTCGCGACAGAACGAATGCGGTTCCGCAAACCAGGGCAAGGGCAAACCAGCTTTCGAACCTGAGGAACAACGGAAATTTTTCAAGTAACAGGGGCGATATCCAGAAATGGCACTGTACTTGCGGCACTGGAAAATAGGCGCGGGCGACCGTGCTGACGGTTTTCCCCATCGCATGGAAATCGATGCCCCACATCCAGAGCCGGGCGAATCCGCCGTCCGGCGGGGGAATCACCTGAAGAACCGAAAGCAGAATGCCCGCTCCGATGATCGTCAATCCTGCCGCCCGTTTCCAGGCCGGGCATCCGCATCCCCCTTCCAATGTTTTCCGGCGAAGGGCCAGATCGAACGCAAGAACGGCGGCGATCATGATCGTCATGATCAGCATGTGAGCAATGGTATTGGCGAGAAAAAACAGGACGACCGATATCCACAGAAACACCTTGTCCCTTTTGGGAAACAAACAGCAGAATGCCACAAGCAGAAGCACGCCCGGCGCGTAATTACGGCATAAAACGGAGTATTCGAACATCGGGAAATAACCGAATGCGAACAGGGCCTTCTGAACGCGGCTGAACGGGGAATGCCTTGCGAAGAGATAGACCGTCGAAGCCGCTATCGTCAGATGAATGACCTGAACGGCCGCCAATGCGTGCGTCACCCTGGCGGCGAGCCAGAGGCAGAGGTACCAGAGGCCCGGATGCCCGTCGTATCGCATGAAACGGATCATCTCGGGCAGCGAGGCGTTGTCGCGGGCGATAAGCCACGCCTGCACTTCATCGCGCCACAATTCATGGCGCCATGCGGCCGCACCTCCCGCCGCCAAAAACACAAGCGCGACGAGAATTGCGAAGACGTGATCGCGTCTCTCCCCGGAACCGGCCTGTTTCACGCCGGCCGGCGTCTTGTCCCCCGCGGAGGGGGCGTATTCGATGGCCATTGCATTTATGATAAATTGTTCGTATAATTTCGACAGGATCGGGTTTTTCTCGATGCATGTAATGTAATCATCTCGGGGGAAAAATGAAACGCTTTTTTCTCTTCTGGACAGCGGCGTGTTTTTGCGCGGCCGGAATGCTTCCTCTCAGGGCGGAAAACATCATGCTCAGGGGCGGACAGGTTTCTGAAATTGACTATGTCATGGAGCAGGAGATCGTTCCATTCGACGGCGTCACCCAGCTGACCGCGGGCTTCGTCGTTCCCAAAAGTTTCTCGTCGCCCAGCTACAACCAGCGCGTCCAGT
>JBFZEN010000116.1:0-5184 GCA_041306805.1 bacterium | reverse complement strand
ACCCGGGCCGAACCAGCCTGGTTGTGGGCCGGCGTGGCCCTTTTTACGGCCAGCCATTTCGCGGGAAGCACGCAATGGAACTGGCTTCTCAAGGCCGAAGGAATACGGCTGCCGTGGTTGAAATGCCTGTCCATCTATTTCATCGGACTGTTTTTCAATAATTTTCTGATCGGAGGCGTCGGGGGCGACGTATTCCGCATGATAGACGTGCGACGCAGTTCGGGCAAGGGAGCTTCGGCCGTTTCCGCCGTTTTTCTCGACAGAATGGCAGGGATGCTGGCGATGACGGGCATCGCCGTGGCAGCGATTCCCTTCGCACTTTCGGGCGGGTCGTTCGGTTCCTTGCTGTGGATTTCGTTCGCCGTCCTGGCGGCGGGATGGGGTTTTTGTTTTTTCTTTCTGTTTCACAAACCCTTCGCGCGGATTTTCATCCGGCTTATCCAGTTTATGATACCGAGACGGATCGAAACCAGGGCGCGCGAGGTTTACGAAAAAATCAACGTGATTGCCAGGAACCGCGGGCTCCTTGTGCGGGTTTTGGGCATGTCCTGCATCGTCCAGCTGGCCCGGATTTACACGCATTACCTGGTGGCGCGCGCGTTGGGAACCGCCCTGTCGCCGGCGGTTTTCTTTCTGATCGTGCCCATTATAGCCGTGGCGGCCAGTCTGCCGGTCAGCGTCGGGGGGATCGGTTTGCGCGAACAGACAGGAGCCGTTCTTTTCGGCGCCGCGGGTATGACGAGATCCATGGCCGTATCGATAGAATTCCTCGCATATCTGGTGGCCATTGTGACGAGCCTGCCGGGGGGAATGCTTTTTATTCTGGAGAAGAGGGGGAAGCACGGGCAAGCAGTATAAGGTTTGGGGGGAATGGTTGATGGGGATAGGGTTCCTGGTTCCGGGAAAAGAGATCTCAGACCGAAGGTCTTCGAGATTAACGATCGCAGATCTTCGATTTCAGACCATGGATCTGCGATCTGAAATTGTTATTCTGAAATCTGACCTCTTTTACCCTATCCCAAAACCCCGATACCCGAACCTCCAAAACCGAATCGGAGCCGCGATACATCGATAGGGCAATCACCGGATTCGAACAACCAAAGGATCGGATATGCTAAAAGTAGCCGTAATTATGGGAAGCCAGTCGGACGAGCCGGTGATGAAGGCGTGCACCGACGGCCTGGAAGCTTTCGGCATTCCCCATGAAACATTTGTCATGTCGGCCCACCGCGATCCCGAGCGCGTGACCCGGTTCGCGCGGGAGGCCGGTTCGAAGGGATTCGGCGTCATCATCGCCGGTGCAGGCATGGCCGCGCACCTTCCCGGCGTGATCGCGGCATGGACCACCCTGCCCGTGATCGGAGTTCCCCTGGAGGGATCGGCCCTGTCAGGACAGGATGCGCTCTATTCCATGGTACAGATGCCGTCCGGCGTTCCGGTGGCCACCATGGCCATCGGCAAGGCCGGCGCGAAAAACGCTTCGATTCTGGCCGCTGAAATCATGGCCCTCGTCGAACCGGAGCTGAAATCAAGACTGGCCGAATTCAGGCAGAAGGGCAGCAGACTGTAAGGCGTCCGTGACGACGGATTCGTGTCCATGTATCTTTGAGGTCAGGAAGGCCGCATGCAACGCGCAGAACGGATTCTGGTGATCGTGCCCACCTTCAACGAGAAGGAAAACATTCTCAAGCTCATCCCGCTGGTGCTGGAACAGGACCCCCGCATCGACATGCTGGTGATCGACGACAGCAGCCCCGACGGCACCGCCCTGGCCGTCAAGGAAATCATGGTTAAGACGAATAAAGTCCATCTCATGAAGCGGCCGTCGAAGCTGGGTCTGGGCACGGCCTATGTGGCCGGATTTCGCTATGCCATCGAGAACGGCTACGATTTCGTCTTTGAGATGGACGCCGATTTCTCGCACGATCCCAAGGAACTTCCCCGCTTTCTGATGGCCATCGAAGACAACGACCTGGTGATCGGCTCGCGGTACATTCGCGGCGTGAATGTCGTGAACTGGCCCATGTCGCGCCTGCTTCTATCCTATACCGCCAACCTCTACACGCGCGTGGTGACGGGCATGCCCGTGCGCGATGCCACGAGCGGATTCAAATGTTACCGCAGGGAGGTGCTTGAGTCCATCAATCTGGACCGCATCCACTCGGACGGGTATTCATTCCAGATCGAGATGCACTTCAAGGTCTGGAAAAAGGGATTCCGGGTGAAGGAAATACCCATTGTCTTTGTGGACCGTTACGCGGGTGTTTCAAAGATGAACCAGTACATCGTCCGCGAGGCGGCCTGGATGGTCTGGAAACTGCGATTTCTGAGCTTTTTCGGGAAGCTGTAATGACCCGCCAGACGGATATTTCCATCATCCTGGTCAGTTACAACGTCAAACAATACCTGGAACAAGCTCTCGATTCCATTTTCAAGGCGCTGCACGGGCTGCGCGGCGAGGTTTTCGTGGTCGACAACGGTTCCGGAGACGGAAGCGCGGCCATGGTCAGAAAACGCCATCCCCGGGTCCGCCTCATCGAAAACGCCGGCAACGCCGGTTTCGCGCGGGCGAACAACCAGGCGCTCAGACTCGCGCGGGGCAGGGCGGTATGCCTGATCAATCCCGACACCCTCGTCAAGGAAGACACATTCAGGGTCTGCCTCGATTTTCTGCGCGCGCATCTGGAAACGGGGGCTGTGGGATGCAAAATACTCAACCCCGACGGCACACTTCAGCTGGCATGCCGCAGGAGTTTTCCGACGCCCTGGGTGGCATTCACCAAGGTGACGGGGTTGAGCCGGCTTTTCCCCCAGAGCCGCCTGTTCGGCCGCTATAACCTGACTTTTCTCGATCCCGAGCGGACGAACGAGGTGGAGGCGATTTCAGGATCGTTCATGCTTGTCCGCAAGACGGCCATGGACGAAACGGGCCTTCTGGACGAAGACTTTTTTTTGTACGGCGAAGACCTGGACTGGTGCTATCGGATCCGTTCCCGGGGTTGGAAGATCATGTACCTCCCGGCCACGCAAATCGTCCATTACAAGGGGCGCAGCGCCCAGGAAGCCTCGTTCGACAGTCTCCGCGTGTTCTACGGAGCCATGCGGCTGTTCGTTAAAAAACATTTCCGCCGGGGGTGGTCGGTGCTGCCGCAATGGTTTCTCATGGCGGGTATCGGGCTGAGATGGCTGTTGTCGGTTCTCTCCCGCGCGGCCCGGCGCCTGGCTGTGCCCCTGGTCGACCTTGTTCTGATGCAGCTGGCCCTGGTGCTGGCGCTGCTCATCCGGTTCGGCGAGTTGGGCTATTACGGTCCGCGGTACCTTCCCGTGGACGCGGTCTATTCCCTGGTGTGGCTGGCCTGCCTCTTTGGAATGGGGCTGTACAGCAAGGGTGTTTTCAGCGCCTCGAAGGCCCTGTCGGCCGTGGGAATGGGGCTGGTAATCAACGCGTCGCTGACCTTTTTCTTTCCACAATACGCTTTTTCACGCTGGGTGGTGCTGACGGCCGGTCTTTTCAACGCCATTTTCCTTTCGGGCTGGAGGCTGGGCATACGGTTTCTGTCGAGAATGCGCCGTTTCCCCTTTTTCGGGACGGTGGGGCGCATGCTGGTCAGGCGGCGGGCGGTTCTGGTGGGGTCGGGCAGGGATGTGCGCGATCTGGCGGGGAGGCTGATCGGGCAGATCGATGCAGGGTACGACGTGGTCGGCATTCTGGCGTCGGACGCCCGGGAACTCGGCCGGGCCGGGAATGAAAAAGTCCCCGTTCTGGGATCCATCGACGATATCGCCAGAATATGCCGTGTACACCAGGTGCGGTCGGTGATTTTTTCGCCCGAATCCGTCGATTATGGACGCGTGCTCGGCCTTGTGGCCGATTCGAAAAGGCTGGGCGTGGAATTTAAAATGGTGCCGCACGGGCTGGATGTGGTGGTCGGGGGCGTCAGCATCGACTCCCTCGATTCCGTTCCCCTCGTCGATTTGGAACCCAAATTGTTTACGGGGCCCAATCGCTTCATCAAGCGGCTGGGCGACATTCTGGCCGCCGTCCTTCTGTCGCCGGCAGGTTTCGCCCTGCACCTGTGGGCGCGGCTGCATCCGGACTTCGTTTTTAAAAAGACGCGCATAGGCGACGGGTCGGGCGGCGAATCGACCATTCGCCTGCTCGTGAAGCGGGGGAAGCCCGTCCGGGGCAAGACAGCAGCGCTGGCGCTGCTTCCGGAAGTGTTCAGGGGAAGGCTGACTTTGGTCGGAGATGAAATCGGGCCTTTCAGCCGCGGCACGAAGGCGTCGGGCGTGAAGCCGGGCCTCACGGGCCTGGTGCAGGTGCACGCGGACAATCGTCTTTCAAGGGAAGACAAGGAAAAATACGGCATCTATTATCTGCGGAATTATTCGCCGCTTTTGGACCTGGAAATCATGATCAGAGCGCTATTTCACTGACCGGAACCGACGAGGAGAATCACATGGCTGGCTACGTTCTTGATTTTGAAAAGCCCATCGTGGCGCTTGAAAAAAAGATCAACGACATGAAAACCTACGCCGCGGAGCAAAACGTGCCGCTGCATGATGAAATCAAGCGCCTCGAGACGAAACTTCAAAAGCTCATGGAAGACACCTACGGCAAACTCACGCGGTGGCAGAGGGTGCAGCTGTCGCGGCATCCCGAGAGGCCCTTCTCGCTCGATTACATCGAGCGGCTGTTCACGGATTTCATCGAGCTGCACGGCGACCGTTATTTCGGCGACGATCCCGCCCTGGTGGGCGGCCTCGCCAAGCTCGACGGCCAGCCTGTCATGGTGCTGGGCCAGCAGAAGGGACGAACGACCAAGGAAAAACTGCACCGGAATTTCGGCATGATGAATCCGGAAGGCTACCGCAAGGCCCTGCGCCTGATGAAACTGGCGGCCAAATTCTCGAGGCCCGTGGTGGTGCTGGTGGACACTCCCGGCGCCTACCCGGGACTCGGCGCGGAGGAGAGGGGGCAGGGGGAGGCCATCGCCAGGAATCTGTTCGAGATGTCGCATTTGCCCGTGCCCATTCTGGTGATCATCATCGGTGAAGGGGCCTCGGGAGGGGCGCTGGGCATCGGCATGGGCGACCGCGTGCTGATGATGGAGAACGCATGGTATTCGGTGATATCGCCCGAGGCCTGCTCGTCCATCATATGGCGCGAAGCGTCCAAGGCCC
>JBFZEN010000115.1:0-4203 GCA_041306805.1 bacterium | reverse complement strand
TCGATCTGGCTGGGGAACACGTTGACCCCGCGTATGATCAGCATGTCGTCCGTCCGCCCGGTCGGCTTGGTCATGCGCACGAAGGTGCGCCCGCAGGCGCAGGGTTCGGCGATGAGGCTGGTGATATCGCGCGTGCGGTAGCGTATGACGGGAATGGCCTCCTTGGTCAGCGTGGTGAGCACGAGCTCTCCCGTCCGGCCGGGCGGCAGCACCTCTTCCGTGTCGGGATCGATGATTTCGGGTATGAAGTGGTCTTCGCTGATGTGCATGCCGCATTTGAAATCGCATTCCATGGACACGCCCGGACCCATCACCTCCGAAAGGCCGTAATTGTCGGTGGCGCTGAGCTTGAGGCGCGCCTCGATTTCCTTGCGCATGCCTTCGCTCCACGGCTCCGCGCCGAACAGGCCGACGCGCAGAGACAGGTCGTTCCGGCTGACGCCCTTTTCGGCGATGGCTTCGGCCAGGTGCAGCGCGTAGCTCGGCGTGCAGACGAGGGCGGTGGAACCGAAGTCTTTCATCACCAGGATCTGGCGCTGGGTGTTGCCTGAGGAGACGGGCACCACGGCCGCGCCGACGCGTTCGGCCCCGTAATGCAGTCCGAATCCGCCCGTGAACAGGCCGTAGCCGAACGCGATCTGGACGATGTCGTCGCGGGTCACGCCGGCCGCCGTCACGAGCCTGGCGATCAGTTCCGTCCAGTTTTCCAGGTCGTTCCGGGTGTAGCCCACCACCGTGGGCTGGCCCGTCGTTCCCGACGACGAATGGATGCGCACCACCTCGCCCATGGGCACGGCGAACAGGCCGTAGGGATACCCCGCCTGAAGGTCCGCCTTTTTCGTAAAGGGGAGCCTGGTCAGGTCCGAGAGCGTTTTCACGTCCCCGGGGCCGACGCCGGCGGCCTTGAAATGCCCCCGGTAAAACGGCACTTTTTCATCCACGGTGCGCAGGACAGCCTGCAGGCGTTCGGTCTGCAGCGCGGTCAGTTCCCTGCGTGGCATGGTTTCGGCTTTGGCGTTCCAGATCATGGCGCTTTTCTTTCTATGGTTGCCAAAAAGGGGATGGTCCGTCGGTTCGAAACACGTCATGGACGGAATTGGAGCCGTCCGGGATCGGTTCTTCCGTTACAGCGAGTAGGCCTCGTTCGCGGTCAGCAGGTGCTTGCCGGCATCCTGCAGCATTTGGACGGCTTTGGCCGCGGCCTCGACCCGGATGATCAGCACGGCGTGGTCGTCGCGCTTGCGCTCCAGAAAGGCGTACATGTACTCGATGCTGATTCCGGCCTTGCTGAACAGGTTGAGTATTTCGTGCAATCCGCCCGGCCTGTCGTCGACCTCGGTTGCGATAACGTCGTTCTCGCGCACCGTGAACGCGTTCTGTTTCAGAATGTCCGCCGCCCCGTCGGGATTGTTCACGATGAGCCGCAGTATCCCGAAATCCGACGTGTCGGCCAGGGACAGGGCCCTGATGTTGATGCCGGCCTTGGCCAGAATGCCGGTGATTTCCTCCAGCCTGCCGGCCCGGTTTTCCATGAATACCGAAATCTGCTTGACGAACATAAAACCTCCTCAATCCTAACTTACCGACAGCGAATGAATTCATGGATTCCATCGACCGCGTCGATGGAAGGAAAAATCTTGCTCCTATTCCCCGGCGGCGGAGCCGGCAGGCCCCGTCAGGGGTCGCCGGACTCGAAAAAACACCATCTCGAATCCATCTGTCATGCTTATGGATTCCATCGACTGCGTCGATGGAATCCAATAATCATCCTCAATCCTTACATGATCCCACGGGTAACTTATTATATGTTCTTCTAAAGGCTCATTGTTATGCTTCCGAAAGTAATAACTACCATATTTCCAATCCCCTGGATCGAGCACATATCCATGCTTCACCGGATTGAACCAAATGTAATTGATACGTGCAAAATAGGACTTCTCATATGTGATGCAAGTGTCGTAGTAATTAAACCATATTCTTTGGTTATCATTTAACGTTCCTGAATGCCGCTTGATCCACAGAGCGCTGAATTTATGAAAGTTGTTGATTGCATTACTTAGGGTCACCGCCTGAGTCGGGGCTTCGGCAAGAACATGATAATGGTTATCAAGCAGAACCCAATCTTCTATGTACCATCCAAAACGGCTAAAAGACTTGAAAAGATACGACACGACAGCTTGTTTTATTTCATTCGTTAATAGATGCTTTTTTCTTTTATAGGTTGATCCGGTGATAAAATATTTCGCTTCAGTCTTGAATAAATGCGGTGGATTGTTATTATATGTTTTATAAATTTCATCCATTTTTATATGGACTCTGTCGACTGTGTCGGCGGAAGGCAGACTGCAACCTTTTCCCGGCGACTCAGTCGCCGGACTCCAAAAAACACCATCTCGAATCCATCTGTCATGCTTATGGATTCCATCGACTGCGTCGATGGAACGCAAACCGCAAACCTTCCCCCGCGATTTAGTCGCCGGACTCCAAAAAAGACCATCTCGAATCCATCTGTCATGCTTATGGACTCCATCGACCGCGTCGATGGAATGCAAACCGCAACCCTTTCCCGGCGATTTAGTCGCCGGATTCGAAACGTCTACATCTTCCGCATGTCCACCACGCGTTTGGCCTTGCCCTCGCTGCGCGTGATGGTCTTGGGCTCCACGAGTTTCACCTTCACCGCGATGGCCAGCACGCTCTCGATTTCCTTCCTGATCTTCTTCTCGAGCGTCTCGAGGCCGCGTATCTCGTCCGAAAAATATTTTTCGCTTACCTCCACCTGCACCTCGATCTGATCGAGCGATTCCTCGCGCGTCACCACGATCTGGTAATGCGGCAGGATTTCCTCGATGCCCATCAGCACGGTCTCGATCTGCGACGGGAACACGTTGATGCCGCGGATGATGAGCATGTCGTCGGTGCGGCCCTTGATGCGGCTGATGCGCGGCATCGTGCGCCCGCACGCGGGGCAGGGTTTGCGGGTCATGGTGACGATGTCTTTGGTCGCGTACCGCAGGAACGGCGTGGCCTGTTTGGTGAGCGTGGTGATCACGAGCATGCCGTCTTCGCCGTCGGCGACGGGTTCGAGGGTTTTGGGGTCCAGCACCTCGGGGTAAAAATGATCGGCCCACAGGTGCAGGCCGTCCTGCCCCTCGCATTCCACGGCGACGCCGGGTCCGATGATTTCGGAAAGCCCGTAGATGTCGTAGGCCTTCATGTTCCAGGCCGCCTCGATTTCCCGGCGCATGCCCGTGCTCCAGGGTTCGGCGCCGAAAATGCCGATGCGCAGCGTGCTGCGCCTCGGGTCGAGGTTCGCGGTCCTGGCCTGTTCGGCCATGTACACGGAATACGACGGCGTGCAGGCGAGAATGGTGGCGCCGAAGTCGTTCATGAGCTGGATCTGGCGCGCCGTGCTGCCGGAAGATATGGGTACCACGGCCGCGCCGAGTTCGAGCGCGCCGTAATGGAAGCCCAGCCCGCCCGTGAACAGCCCGTACCCGTAGGCGTTCTGGATGATGTCTTCGCTCGTGCCGCCCGTACAGGCAATGCTGCGCGCCATCACCTCCGACCAGACGCGGATGTCGTTCTCGGTGTATGCCACCACGGTGGGCTTTCCCGTCGTTCCCGACGAGGCATGGATCTCCCTGACTTCGGGCATGGGCACGGCAAACATTCCGAAGGGATAATGCACCCTCAGCGTTTCCTTGTCGGTCAGGGGAAGCTTCCGCAAATCATCGAGCGACTTCAGGTCGTCGGGATTCATTTTCAGGTTCTGGAAAACGTTTTTATAATGGGGAACCCGGTCGTACAGGTGTTTCGCCGTTTTTTTCAGTCTGTCCGTCTGGATCCTGCGAAGCTCGTCCAAGCTCGATTTTTCGACGGGGTATGCCATGAATGGTTTCCTCCAATGTCGTATCCATATGCCGCCTTGCACTGCTCCGTGGAAATGAACGGCTCCGCCGCGGGAAGCGGAGGGTTACAAGGCCCGCCGATCATGAACTCCGCAAGCGGAAGAGAATCAGCCCGGTCCCGCGAATGCGGGGACCCGCCGGAGCGGTCAAAAACCCGCGAAAGGCGACTGGTACCGGTGGTGACCAGCCTGCAGCGGGCTTTTGATTGCCCGATTGAGATGGGGACCGTCCCAAGGGCCATTCCCCCAGACGGAAATGCAAAATGAACCGGCAATCACCGCTTTGTGTCCTT
>JBFZEN010000114.1:0-8031 GCA_041306805.1 bacterium | reverse complement strand
ACCCGGTGGGCTTTGCCCGATACGATCACCTCGAGATTTTCGCCGCCTTGATGCCGGTATATTTTATAGGAGAGTGAAGAACTGCCGCAATTAAAAATAAGGATGTTCATGGAAAAGCCTCTTGCATCTTTTTTCTTTGCTCCATCGTGAATCGTCCATCGGCTATCGTCAATCAACAATCCGCAATCCACAATCAAAAATAAATTTCCCCCGATTCCCGATCAGCGATCTTCAGCCGTCGGCTTCAGATCACTGACCTACTGCCTACGGCCTCCGTTTCCCTAATTCTTTCTCCCGAATTGGATTCCCTGCGCCAGCGGCAGCTCTTCCGACCAGTTGACCGTGTTCGTCTGCCTCCGCATGTACTGCTTCCACGCGTCCGAACCCGATTCGCGGCCCCCGCCCGTCTCCTTCTCCCCGCCGAACGCTCCGCCGATCTCCGCGCCCGACGTGCCGACGTTCACGTTGGCGATCCCGCAGTCCGACCCGGCCTGCGAGAGAAAGGCCTCCGCCTCGCGCATATCCAAAGTGAAGATGGACGACGACAGTCCCTGCGGGACCGCGTTGTGCATGGCGATGGCTTCGTCCAGGGTTTTGTATTTCATGACGTACAGGATGGGGGCGAACGTTTCCTCCTGAACGACGGGCATGTCGTTCCGGGCCTCCACGATGCACGGCGTCACATAGCAGTCGGACGGTTTTCCCTTCAATTCCTTGCCGCCGTAAACGACTTTTCCCCCCTGCGAACGGACGGACAGAAGCGCGGCCATCATGTCGTCGACCGCGTCGCGGTTGATCAGGGGACCCATGAGCACGTCCGGGTCGAGGGGATTGCCTATGGCCGTGCTCTTGAACGCGCCGAGCAGGGCCCGCATCACCTTGACGTAGACGTTTCTCTGGATGAGGACGCGGCGCGTGGTCGTGCAGCGCTGGCCCGCCGTGCCCACGGCCCCGAAAAAAACGGACCGGACGGCCATGTCGATGTCGGCGTGCTTCGATATGATCACGGCGTTGTTGCCGCCCAGCTCCAGAATGGTTCTGCCCAGCCTTTTTCCCACCCGTTCCGCAATGCGCCTCCCCTGAACCGAGCTTCCCGTGAAGCTGATGAGGGGAATGCGCTTGTCCTCGACCAGCCAGCCGCCCACCGTCGAGCCCGATCCCGCGAGCAGGCCGAGAATGCCGTCCGGCGCGCGGTTGGCCTTCAGCACCCGGTCCGCGATTTTCATGCAGGCCACGGCCGTCATCGGCGTCTGCGATGAGGGTTTCCAGAGCACGGCGTCGCCGCAGACCAGGGCGATCATGGCGTTCCAGCTCCACACGGCCACGGGGAAGTTGAACGCCGTGATGACGCCGACCACGCCGAGCGGATGCCACTGCTCCATCATCCTGTGGCCGGGCCTTTCGCTGGCTATCGTCAGGCCGTGCAGCTGGCGCGACAGGCCCACGGCGAAATCGGCCACGTCGATCATCTCCTGCACTTCGCCCTCGCCCTCGGCGCGTATCTTGCCCGTCTCCCATGACACCAGGGCGCCGAGGTCCTTCTTGGCCTTCCGCAATTCCTCGGCGATCTGCCTCACCGCCTCTCCGCGTTTCGGCGCCGGAACCTTGCGCCATTCCAGAAAGGCGGCCTGCGCGCGCGTGACGATTTTTTCGTAGTCGTTCTCCGAGACCTGGCGGACCGAAGCGATGGTTTCGCCGTCCACCGGCGAGACCGACTCCAGCAATTCGCCGTCGCGTTCAGCCGTCCACTTCCCGCAGAAGCCTCCGGGCTGGACCGCGTCGATGTCTAGGCGTTCGAGAATGTCTTTGGTCATGACTGCATTCTTTATGAATGGATTGTTCGCTTAATGGTTCCGAGTTCAAAGTTCCGAGTTTAAAGTTCCTAATGTGCGTTTTTCCCCTTCATTCTGAATTTTGAACCGTAAACCCTGAACTCGGAACTCAGAACCCGGAACTCAGAACCGTATTTTTCCTTTTCTTCCCGTTCTTTTTCAGCGCCAGATCGAACACCTCGCTCAGCCATTCCACGAAGGTGAACGACATGGTCTTGCGTATATGTTCCGGAATTTCGTCGAGATCCTTTTCGTTGAGCTTGGGCAGTATGACCTTGTTGATGCCCGAACGTTTGGCCGCCAGCACCTTCTCCTTGATGCCTCCCACGGGAAGCACCTTGCCCCTCAACGTGATTTCACCCGTCATGGCGATATCGTGCTTCACCGGGCGCCCGGTCAGCAGCGACACCAGGGCGGTGGCCAAAGTCACTCCGGCCGAGGGGCCGTCCTTCGGCGTGGCGCCTTCGGGGATGTGAATGTGGATGTCGGCCTTCGAGAAAAAATCGTCCGGTATCTTGAATTCAACGGCATGCGCCCTGATGAAAGACAGCGCGGCCTGGGCCGATTCCTTCATCACATCGCCGAGCTGCCCCGTCAGCACCAGGCCCTTGCCGCCGGTCATGGATGTGGCCTCGACGAAGAGGATCTCGCCGCCGACCTGCGTCCAGGCCAGTCCCGTGGCCACGCCGACCTCGGCTTTCCGCTGCGCGAGTTCCGAGAAAAATTTTCTCGGCCCCAGAAACGCCGGCACGGTGTCGGGCGCCACCCGCGCGTCGTTCTTTTTGCCTTCGGCTATCCTCCTGGCCATCTTGCGGCAGCACGAGCCGATTTCGCGCTCGAGGTTGCGCACACCGGCCTCGCGCGTGTATTCGGAGATGATCTTGCGGACGGCCTTGTCCGTGAACTTGATCTGCCCCTTCTTCAGGCCGTTTTCGTCCATCTGCCGCGGAATGATGTACTGCCTGGCGATCTGGAGCTTTTCCTCCTCGATGTATCCGGGAAGCCTCAGCACCTCCATGCGGTCGAGCAGCGGGCGCGGGATCGTGTCGAGCACGTTCGCCGTGGTGATGAAGAACACCTTCGACAGGTCGAAGGCCACCTCCAGGTAATGGTCCGAAAAGGACATGTTCTGTTCGGGGTCGAGCACCTCGAGCAGGGCCGAGGCCGGGTCGCCGCGGAAGTCGGTCCCCACCTTGTCGATTTCGTCGAGCATGAAAACGGGATTGTTCGAACCGGCCTTCTTGATGCCCTGCACGATGCGCCCGGGCAGAGAGCCGATGTAGGTGCGGCGGTGCCCGCGGATTTCGGCCTCGTCGCGCATGCCGCCGAGCGAATAGCGGACGAATTTCCGGTTCATGGCGCGCGCGATGGATTTCCCGAGCGAGGTTTTGCCCACGCCCGGCGGTCCCACGAAGCAGAGAATGGGGCCCTTCGAGCTTTCCTTGAGCTTGCGCACGGCGAGGAATTCGAGGATGCGGTCCTTCACGTCCTTCAGGTCGTAGTGGTCCTCGTCAAGAATGGTCTTGGCGCGCAACACGTCGATCCGGTCGTCGGTGGTTTTGTGCCACGGCAGGGTCACCAGCCAGTCGAGGTAGGTGCGCGAAACCGTGTACTCCGCGGCCTGAGGCGGCATTTTCGCCAGCCGGTCGAGCTCCTTGTCGGCTTGTTCCTTCGCCTCCTGCGGCATCTGGGCGGTTTCGATGGCCTTTTTCAGCTCCTCGATTTCCGTGGCCCTGTCGTCCTTGTCGCCGAGTTCTTTCTGGATGGCCTTGAGCTGTTCGCGGAGAAAGTACTCGCGCTGGCTTTCCTCGAGCTTGTTCTTCACTTCCGATTGGATCTTGTTGCCGAGCTTGAGCAGTTCGAGCTCGCGGGTCAGCAAGGTCAGCAGTTTGATGAGGCGGCTCTCGTTGTCGAGCGTTTCAAGGATGGTCTGGCGTTCGGCCACGTCGATGCGCAGGTTCGACACGATCAGATCGGCCAGACGGCCCGGGCTGTCGACGCTGGTCACGGCCTGCCCCAGTTCATCGGGAAGCAGGGGCGACAGCGAGACGATTTGCTGGAAGAGTTCGGTGATTTCGCGGACGAGCGCTTCGATTTTGATCGAGCGTTTTTCATCCTCGGGAATGAGGGCGATCCTGGCCTTCAGGACGGGTTCCTTCTGCAGCACCGACTCGAGCCGGATGCGTGAAAGCCCCTGCACCATGAGGCCCATGCCGCCGTCGGGCAGGCGGAACATCTTGAGGATGAACACGGCCGTGCCGATCTTGTACAGGTTGTCGGGACCGGTGCCCCCGTCCTTGGATTTCAGGGCGAACAGGGCCACCATCTTCCTGTCCGAAAGGGCCTCATTGACCACGGCGATGCGCGCCTCGTCCGAAAGGATGAGCGGCGCGACCACATAGGGAAAAATGAGTATGTTCGACATGGGCAGAACGGGGAGTTCTCCGGGTATTTTCGGGGGGTCTCCGAAGTCGCCCGCGTTCAGCATCATATTGGGATTCTGTGCTTCCATTCGATTTCTTTCAGGGATCCTTTACAGTTCGATTTGATCCGGCGGATTCACGTTTTTCTTCTTGGGAATGCGGATTTCGAGGAAGCCGTCCTGATAGGCCGCCGAAAGCCGTTTGATGTCGATCTCGCTCGAGATCGGCACGCGCTGTTCGAAGGGACCGTAGTTGATCTCCATTTTGTGGTAGCGCCGGCGCTCGGCCGGCGGCGACGTTTTGCGTATGCCGCGCACCGTGAGCATGCCGTCGTGGAACTGGATGGAAACCTCCTCGGGCCTGATCCGGGCGACTTCCATGATCAGGACAAAGTCGTTCTCGGTTTCATAGAAATCAGTGGATGGCTTCCACGTCAGTTCCTTCCGGTAGAAGGAGGGGTAAGCCGAACCGAAAAAGCTGGAGAAAAAGAAGTCGAGCTCCTCTTCCATCGGACTCAGCAATTCCGGCTCACCGGCATTGGACGTTTTCGAATGACCCATGATTCCTCCAGTCGCATTGACCCAATCTTTATGATAATACTCTGTTTTTACAAAAGCAAGGAGAATTAAAATTCTGCCTGGAACGTACCGGACAGGCCTGATGGGCTGCAAATTCAGGAAAAATCGGACGGCAAACCGTCCACAACCGTGTATGGCTTGAATATTTATTGTAAATTTAGTATAACTATTAAATTAGAGTTCACCATGCGCATTTTGTTTGAAAAAAAGCGGCCAGCAGGGGGACGAACTCATCGCCCTGGTGAAACAGGCGATGGACAAAATCGCATTATGTTGCGTGCATACCCTATTCCCGATCTGCGTGCTGTCCGCTTTTTCCGTTTCACCGGTCCGGGCCCGATACCCCGCCTTTCCTCCGGCCGATGTGGCCAGCGCCATGGATCGCGACCAGATGATGGGACAATTCCATGAACAGGACGCTCCTGATGGAGCTATAAACCATTGTTTAAACATTCCTTGATGGATTATGGATAACTGGAACGGCAGCACCTGCCTGATCCCAGGCCCCGTAGGGGCCGTACCGTCAATAGTAGAACCATTAAAAACACCTTCAAGCTCCGCAGGAGCGGCCTGTTCATGATTACGGCTCTAAACAACAAACGCCCGGTTGGAACCGGGCGTGAATGGATTGCATATTTGTCAAATGTATTTTTTTTAAGAAGAATCTCTAAAAACCCCGTCCCCTACAAATATTCGATACGCTAAAGGTATTCAATCTTCAGCTTGTGCCTGTTGAAAGCCGCAATTTCGAACTCCGTGTTGATGCTGATGGCGTTCTTGGGACATGAATCGACGCACTGCGCGCAATGGATGCACCGGTCGTTGTGCAGGAGCATCTTGAATTTCTTCTCGGTTTCGGACACCCGGATGATTTCGATCGCCTCGGCCGGGCAGTCCATCATGCACAGCTTGCAGCCGTTGCACAGGTTCGAATCGTACACCACGGTGCCCCTGAAATCCTTGGGCACTTTCAGTTTCTCGAACGGATATTTGACCGTTGCGGGCTTCTTGAAGAGGTGCCGCACCAGCTCCGGCAGAAACGCGACGACTTTCAGACTCATGCCGCAAACCCCTTCACGATGATGGCGATCAAAAGCTGCAGAATGGCGGCCGGCGCCAGAACCCGCCATGAAAACCGGACCATCTGATCGATGCGTATTCTCGCACAGGCGGCCTTGATGGCCGAAAGAATCAGGATGATGAGGAGGGTTTTCAGAACAAAGTGGATGAAACCCGGAATCAAACCTCCTGGAAAACCGCCCAGAAACACCGCGGCGATCAGTCCGCTGCCGACGACCATTTCAATGTCGGCCAGCAGCCTGAAAAACGCGAGCTTCTTGCCCGAATATTCGGTGAGACATCCGCCCACGATTTCCGTTTCGGCATGGGGGATGTCGAAGGGCACCCTCTCGAGCTTGGCCTGGAGCGCGATGATCGCGACGACGAAGCCGACGGCGTTTGTCAGCATCAGCACCGGCCTGGCCTGGTAGAACGCCGCGATCTCGGCCAGCCGCCACGAGTCGGCGACGATGGCCGGGCTCAGCACCGCCAGAAGCAGCGGGATCTCGTACCCGAACATCATGGTGAGCACCCTGGCGCCGCCGATGGCGGCGAAGCTATTGGTGGAATGCCAGCCCGCCAGAAAGAAGATCAGCGTGGGCAGGGTGAGCAGGTAGACCAGCACGATTAAATCGCCGTTGAACGAATTGGCCGTCGTCACGGCCGGCGAAAAGTGCCAGACGGGAAGCAGGAGGGCCGCCGTGCACACGATGGCCAGCGCGAAGACGGGCAGGGCCGAGAACATGCGCTTGTCGGCTTGATCGGGAACGATGTCCTCCTTCGCCAGCAGCTTGACGATGTCCGCCACCGGCTGCAGAATGCCCGCGCGGCCCGTGTGCAGCGGGCCGATGCGGTTCTGCATCCGCGCGTAAACCTTGCGGTCGACCCATTCGCAGAACGTCGAATAGACGAACAGAAAGAGCAGCCCCGGATAGACAAGCAGAAAAAGGAATACTTTTAGGATTTCCATTGTTTCGCCCTGTTAGGGTTGATCAAAACGGCGCGGGGCTTTTCTTTTGAAAAGCGGCGTTCCAGATCTCGGCCGCGTGCGGCTGCGGCGTCATTTTCTTGAGGCGTTCAATCGACATTTTCCTCAAATCGCTCAGGCTGACCGTTCCGCCTTCACCGCCGCGGATGTCGACCAGCTCGATCATGCGCTCGGCGCAGCAGATGCACGGATCGATGGCCGCGAACACCAGCGGGACGTCGGCGATGAATCCGCCCTTCAGCATTTCGATGGTCGCCGGGTAATTGGCCAGCGTGGGGGCCCGCACCTTTAGCCGCTCGGGCTTGTCTGTCCCGTTGCTCCGGATGAAGTGGATGTTCTCGCCCCGGGGCGCCTCGTACCGGCTGACCACTTCCCCTTCCTTGACCCTTCTCGGGGCCTTGACCGTGATACCGCCCGGAGGCAGGTTCTTCATGAGGAATTCGATGATCTTGTACGATTCGATCAGTTCCTTGATGCGCACCACGACGCGCCCCAGCACGTCGCAGGTGTCGGCCGTGCAGACTTCGAAGGGAATCTCGCCGTAGACGGCGTATGGATCGTCCCTGCGCACGTCCCGCGCGACGCCGGAAGCCCTGATCGTCGGGCCCGTGGCGCACAAATCGATGCCCATCTGTTTCGGGAGCATGCCCACGCCGGCTATTCTCGCGACAAAAGTAGGTTCCGTCGATCCGATGCCGAGGTAGTAATCCGTCCGCTTCTGCAAAACGCCGAGGGAATCGAGGATTTTGGACCTCTGCATTTCGTCGATGTCGCGCCTCACGCCGCCCAGCGCGTTGATGGCGTAGTGAACGCGGTTCCCCGAGATAATTTCGAGGATGTCCATTACGATCTCGCGATCGCGCCAGACGTACATGAAGAAGGTGTCGAAACCCGCCTCGTGCCCGGCCACGCCGAGCCACAGCAGGTGGCTGTGAACCCTTTCCAGCTCGGATACCAGAGTCCGGATGTACAGGCCCCGCTTCGGGGGTTCGATTCCCATGAGTCTCTCGACTCCCTGCGCGTAACAGGTGGTATGCGAATGCGAACAGATGCCGCAAAGCCTCTCCATCAGGTACATGTTCTGGATGTAGGTTTTCTGCTCGGCCAGCTTTTCGACGCCCCTGTGGTTGTACCCGAGCCTGAGGTCCACG
>JBFZEN010000113.1:0-8454 GCA_041306805.1 bacterium | reverse complement strand
GTTCGGGCTCGGTCACGAAAAATCCGGACAAGGCGCAGTACAACCACAACGAAAGCGTCGCTTTGACGGCCGTTCCGGCTTCGGGCAATCAGTTCGACCGCTGGGAAGGAGCCCTCACGGGAACCATGAACATTGCCGCCGTCGTCATGACGGGAGATAAAAGCGTGACCGCTTATTTTGTTCCAATGGCTGAAACCGTTTCCAATCCCGTCATTTCCTCCGGACCGTTCTCCGGATCGGCCGGGGCCACCCTGACCTATACGACATATGGAGCGGTCAGCAACCTGGGTCATCCGGTCCAGTACCAGTTCAATTGGAGCGACGGGCAGGTTTCAGCGTGGGGGCCGGCGGTTCAAAGCCATGCGTGGACCAGTGCCGGTTCATACGTGATCAGGGCCCAGGCCCGGTGCGCCATTCACACCTCCGTCGTCAGCGGGAATTCATTCGGATGGACGGTGGCCATCAGCGCGGCCGGCGTCGAAAAAATTGAAACGGACCTGGCGCCCACGGAGTTCGGATTAGGTCAAAACTATCCGAATCCGTTCAATGGAGAAACGCGCATTCTCTGCTCGATTCCCGAGGCTTGCGACGTGGTTCTTGAAGTCTTCTCCATGCATGGCGAAAAGATCACGACATGCGCGTCCGGCCGTTATGCGCCTGGCGTCTACCGCATCCAATGGAACGGAAAGAGAGACGACGGATCCGCGATTCCCTCGGGCATCTATATGGTCCGGATGGCCGCGGGAAATTTCAGGGCCGTCAAAACCATGCTGCATCTGAAATGAATGATGTTCCATCTGAAATGAGCGCTGAACGCCTGAACCGGGCCGCCCGGCGGCAGGTGATGGTCGTCATGGGAACGAGGCCCGAAGCGGTCAAACTGGCTCCTGTCGTTCTCGAGTTGACCGCGCGCCTCCCCGTGAAACCCGTGGTGGTCGCCACGGCCCAGCACCGCGAAATGCTCGACCAGGTGCTCGAACTGTTCGGCATCCGTCCCGATTACGACCTCAACCTGATGGTTCCCGACCAGTCGCTCTTCCATGTGACCGGGAAAGCGATAGGCGGTTTCGAGAAAGTTCTAAGCGAAACCGAACCCGGCCTGATTCTGGTGCAGGGAGACACCACCACAGCCTTTATCGGCGCGCTGGCAGGCTTTTACGACAAGATACCCGTCGGGCACGTCGAGGCCGGCCTCAGGACGGGCAACAAATACTCGCCTTTTCCCGAGGAGATCAACCGCAGGCTGGTGTCGGTGATCGCCGATGTCCATTTCGCGCCGACGGAGCGCAACAGGAAAAACCTGATGTCTGAGGGTGTGCCGGAAAAATCCATCCGGGTCACGGGCAACACGGTGATCGACGCCTTGAAAATGACAGCCTCCAAGCCGTTGGACAAGCAGCCGGTGGATACCTCGTCATATGAAAAAACCATTCTCATCACGGCGCACCGGCGCGAGAACTTCGGACAGCCGCTTCAGGAGATATGCGAAGCCGTTCGTGAAATGTCCCTCAAGCGCCCGTCCTTTCTCTTCGTCTATCCGGTTCACCTGAACACCCATGTCCAGGAAACCGCGAACGCGGTTCTCAGGGGCCTTCGCAACGTCGTCCTGCTTCCTCCCATGGAATACCATCCCTTTGTCCACCTGATGGCGAAGGCCGACCTGATTCTGACCGATTCGGGCGGAATTCAGGAGGAAGCGCCGTCCCTCGGAAAACCCGTGCTCGTTCTGAGGAAAGAGACGGAAAGGCCCGAAGCGGTCGAAGCGGGTACCGTGAAAGTCATCGGAACGTCAAAGGAAACGGTGATCAGGGAAACCCTCGCGCTTCTCGAAAATCAATCGGCCTATGACCGCATGGCCCGCGCGCACAATCCCTACGGCGACGGCAGGGCGTCGGCGCGCATCGTGGATTGGATTCTGGAATGGTTGCCCATATAAAAAGCCCCGGACTTTCAGTCCGGGGCTTTTAAAAAATAAATTATTTTTTTATCCGCGTACATCCGTTTAAACCTGTCCCGCGAATGAAATGAGCGGGATCCGCGTTCTATTTCTTTTGAATCCGGATTAAAATTTCCCGAATTTCAGCGTCACCTGGCCGAATGCGCCGCCTATGTCCGCGTTGCCCAGACCCGCAGTTTCAACCCCTAAAACCAGGCGGTACCCGACGCCCGCGTTCACGCGCATCCATCTCACGACGTTGACCTCGGCGTTGAAGTCCGCGTCCACGATCCCGAATCCGTCGGTCACGGCTTTGTTCGACGAATCGCGCTCGTTCAAACGGAGCCCGCCCCCGCCGAACAGCGCACGCACCGTCCAGTGGACCAGCTTTCGGCTCTGATGGACGTATTCGATTTCCAGACCGCCGTAGTTCAATCCCAGATACAGCGGCTTTCCGTTGGGCCCCAGAAGCGCCGTTTTGACGTCCGACTCGGTTCCGTACCCGCCGCCGCCGAGAACAAATGCATGGTTGATCACCCATCCCCCCCGGCCCCCGGCCATCACGGCGGTCTCGCCGTTCAGCCGGGCGAGCCTCCACACCGGCCCGCCGAACCCCCCGCTTTCGACCTGGTCGCCGATCAGCTGTTCGTCCTCGGCGAATGCCGCCGCGGCCAGGAATGCCAGAAACACGATGTTGATTTTTTTCATCCTTTCCTCCAGCAATCGACTTCTTTCTTGTACGTGAAAATCCGTCGAAAGATGCGCTGCAGCCCGAATTCCATTCTATTTCATCTTTTTCAAAGCAGCCTTGCGCTTCGCTTCCTTTTTGGCGCGGTACTTGTCGCGTCGCATTTCCATGATCGCGTAGATGACGGGAACCACCACGAGCGTCAGCACCGTGGCCACGATGAGCCCTCCCACGACGGCGCGGGCCATGGGGGCCCAGGTCTCGCCGCTTTCGCCCAGCCCGAGCGCCAGCGGCAGCATGCCGAAAATGGTGGTGACCGCCGTCATGAGCACGGGCCGCATGCGCGTGGCGCCCGCCTTCTCGATGGCCTCGAACAGGGGCATGCCTCCGTCGTGCAGCTGGTTCGTGTAGTCGACCAGCACGATGCCGTTGTTCACCACGATGCCCACGAGCATGACCACGCCGACGAGGACCATGATCGACATCGGCGTCCAGGTAAGCAGCAGGGCCAGGGCGACACCGATGATACCCATGGGAATGGTGAACATGATGACGAAGGGGTCGAGGTACGACTCGAACTGCGACGCCATCACCATGTAGCACAGCACCATGGCCACGATGAAGGCCAGCGCCAGGTACATGAAGGATTTCTGCATTTCCGCGGCCGACCCGCTGATTTCCATGCGGTAATCGTTGGGCACGGGCACCATTTTCAGCGCCTTTTTCACGTCGTTCGATGTGGAGCTGAGGTTGCGCCCCGCCACGTCCACCGTCAACGTCACGAGCCTTTCCTGCGCCTTGCGGTCGATGCGCATGGGTGCGCGGTCCACGACCACGTCGGCCACGGCCCTGAGAGGCACCTGGCGCCCCGCCGGCGTCATGATCAGCAGGTTCTCAATGTCGCGCTGGCTCTGGCGCGATTCCTCGTCGAGCCGCACGCGGATGTTGAATTCGTTTCCGCCGTCACGGTAGCGCGAGGCCACCGTCCCCAGCACGCTGGTGCTGATGGCCTGCCCCACCATGGCCGTGGACAACCCCAGGTCCGAAATGCGCTGGCGGTCGAGGCGGATCAGCATTTCCGGTTTGGCTTTCTTGACGCTGATTTTGGTGTCGGCAACGCCCTTGATGGTTTTGATCTGATCGATGACCTGTTCCGCCAGCGCCTCCGAGGTCTTCATGTCCTCGCCGTAAAATTCGATGACGATGCCGCCCTCGCTGCCCATCATCTGCTCGCCGCGGTCCGAGAACTGGACGTCCACATCGGGCAGATTTTTGAACCGTTCGCGTAAATCGTCCTGAATCTCCTGCATGGACCGTTTTCTCTTGCCGAGGGGCTTGAGCTTGATCATCACCTCTCCCTGGTTCGATCCGCTCGACGAAAAGATCGCGAAGGCGCCTTCCTGCTGGCCGAAATTGTGATATACGATCTCGGCTTCGGGCACCCGCTCCTGTATCGTCCTGTAAATGAAGTCCATGGTCTCGGCCATAAATTCGAGACTGATGCCCGGAGACCGGTCTATCGTCATCTGCACGAATCCCTGGTCCGTCTTCGGCATGAATTCGCCGCCGCGCTTGACGAGGAAAATGCAGGACAAAATAAAAGCGATTCCCACATAGATTAAAATGCGCCTGCGGTGGGAAAGCGCGTATTTCAGCATCCGGATGTAGAAATCATGCAGGGCATCGAGCCAGCGGCCGATGCGGTCGCTCAGCGCATTGACCCGGCCGAACCGTGATTTGGCATTCAAATGCGTGCCCGACATGAAACGCGACGCCAGAAGGGGAATCAACGTGATGGCCACGATGAGCGATATGGCCAGTGAAACCACGATGGTCAGCACCATGTCGTTGAAGATCTGGCCCGCGATGCCCGGCACGAACAGAACGGGCACGAACACGACCAGAGTCGTCAGCGTGGAGGCCGTGATGGCCATGGCCACCTCGTGCGTCCCCTTCTCCGCCGCTTCGCGCGGCGATTCCCCCTCTGCGTTGTGCCTGAACACCACCTCGAGCACCACGATGGAACAGTCCACGATCATTCCCACGGCCAGGGCCAGGCCCGCCATGGAGATAATATTGAGGGTCAGGCCCATGTAATCCATGACCGCGAATGTCACGAGCATGGACACGGGGATGGACACGGCCACGATGAGCGAACTGCGCACGTTGCGCAGAAAGAAAAGCAGCACCAGAAAGGTGAGCAGAATGGCCTGCCACGCCGTATCGCCGAGGTTGGCCATCGACCTGTTGATGAAATCGGCCTGTGAAAAGAGCGTTTCGACCTTGACGCCCCTGGGCAGTTCGGACAAAATCTGCGGCATCTGTTTTTCCACGGCGCGGCTCACGGTCACGGTGTTCGCGTCGGACTGCTTCATGATCATCACGACCACGGCCGAAGCGCCGTTCGAATACACGCGCTGACGCTGCTCCGCGAAGCCGTCCACAACCTTGGCCACGTCCTTGACGCGGACCACGGAGCTGCCCATGGCCATGACGGGCGTGTTTTCGATGTCGTTGAGCGATTTGTACTCGCCGGCCGTCTGGACCGTGAATTCCTGTTTTTTATCCTGTATCCACCCCGAGGCGATCTGCAGGTTGTTCACCTGGAGCGCGCCGAGCACCTGCTGAATGGAGACGTTGTGCGCCCGCATGCGCAGCGGGTCGGCCTGCACCTGGATTTCACGCTGCAGCCCGCCCGAGGTGAAAGACGAGGCCACGCCGGGAATGCGCTCGAGCCTCGGCTCGAGTTCGTGCTCGGCGATGCGCCGCAGTTCGGCCATGCCATGCACCTTCGAGTTGAGCGTGAGCTGGATAATGGGCATTTGGGACAGGTCGAACGCGAATATCATGGGGTTCGAAGCGTCCGAGGGCAGCACGTCTTTGATGTACTCGAGTGCATTCCGCACGTCGATCTGGCCCTGATCCATGTCGGTGCCCCATTCGAACTCGAGCATGACGGCCGAGAGGCCCTGCTGAGACATGGACGTGACCTGCTTGACGTTTTCGACGGTGCTGACCGTTTCTTCCATGGGCCGCGTAAGCACGGTCTCGATGTCGGCCGGCCCCACGCCCGTATAGGTTGAGATCACGGCGATATAGGGAAATTCGAGGTTCGGGTACAGGTCGAGTTTCAGCCGGATCAGCGAGAACAAGCCGAAACCCGCGGCCATCAGGTAAATCATGAAGGACGTTACGCCGCGCCGCACGGACAGGTTGGTGAGATTCATTGTCGGCTCCTTATTGCGCGGCCGCGACGGCCATGCCGTCGCGCAGGCTGTTCTGCCCCGAAACCACGATCTTTTCGCCCTGCTTCAGACCCGATTTCACGGCGATATTCACCTGGTTCACGTAGCTCACCTCGATGGGGCGCTGCTCGGCCTTGCCCGAATCGGACACGACAAAGACGAAATATTTTTTGACGACCTTTTCAATGCCGGCTACCGTTTCCATGGACGTGTTTTCGATGGTGGCGTACCTCGGCACGGTAACCACGTTCTTGAGTGTGCCTGTTTTTACATCGGCCTCGGCGAACATGCCCGATTTCAGCTTGTAGCCCGGGTTCGGCATCAAGACCTCCACGCGCGCCATGCGCGTCATGGGGTCGAGCACGGGGCTGATCTTCGACACCCGCCCCTTGAAAACCTGGTCGGGATAACTCTTGACACGCACTTGGGTCTCCTGCCCGACGGCGAGGCGCCCCAGATCCTGTTCGGCAGCCTGCAGTATAAGCTTCATGCGGTCCATGCGCACAATGCGTACCAGCGGCACGGCGGGGTTCGCCATGTCGCCCTGCTCGTAATTGCGCTCTCCCACAATGCCCGAAATCGGAGCCTTCACCAGGGTTTCGGCGAACTGGTCCTTCACGCTGGCCACGGCCGCCTCGGCCTGCTCGAGCTGGGCCTTGGCCGCTCCGGTCTGCGTCTGGATGGCGTCATATTGCTGTTTGCTCATGGCGTTTTCCCTGAACAGCCTCTCGGCCCTGGAAAATTCGGAAGCCATGTTGCTTTCAGCCACCCGCGCGGCGGCTAGCCCCGCCTCGGCCTGGCGCACGCCCTGCTCGAGCGTGGACGCGTATATTTTGGCTATCGGGGCGCCGGCCGCCACCCTGCTGCCTATGTCGACGTAATATTTTTCGATACGGTCGGGGATCTTGGCGAACACCTTGACTTCGAACTCGGCCTGGACCTCCCCCGTATAGGCGATGGACTGCACCACGGTTCCGACTTCCGCGGTTGCAACCTCGACGGGCACCTTGACCTCTTCAGCCGCCTTTTTTTTGGCGCACCCGACGATGGCCGACAGCATGACCAGCGCGGACAAGATAAAACCGACTTTCTTCAACATGGATCTCTCCTTCTTTCCAAAAAGTAATAGGCTTTTTCTGTTTAAAAATTTCAAGCTGCAAGTATCAATTTCCAAGCACCCATTCCCCGTAACCCATCACCAATTACCATTATTTATAGCACGCCTTTGAGATCGCCCGCGGCCTTGCGCAACCCGTACCGTGCCATCTGGTATTCGAAAAGCGACGACACGTAATTCAGCCTTCCCTGGGTGAGCGCGAGCTGGGCGCCCATGACGTCCAACTGGGTGCTGGCACCCTCCTCGTACATCAGTTTCGCCAGCCTGAGCGCTTCCTGGGCCATGGCAATCGATTCCTTGGCCGAAAAATACTTTTCCCTGGCCTCGCGGAATTTGTTGTACGTTATTTCCACTTCGGCCGCGACGCCGTCTTTCAGCTGTTTCTCCGAATCGGTCATGATCTTCGAATCGAGCCTTGCCTTCTGGTAGGCGTGGATGTTGCCAAATCCGTTGAACAGCGGCACCTGCAGGCTCACAGCCGAGGTGAAACCCTTGCTGAAATCCTTATGCTTGAACAGATAATCATTCCTCATGGCCATATATGAGTAATCGGACTGGAAAAAAAGCTTGGGCAGCAGCATGCTCCGCGCCACTGTCACCGCTCCCGAAACGATCGACTTCTGCGACAGAAAAGCCAGAAATTCGGGCCTGGCCTTATAGGCCTTTTCCCGCAGTGCGTCCAGCTGGATCTGGTCGTAGTTGTCTTCGACGTATTCGAGTTCACCCGAAATTTCCACCGGCGTGTTTTCGGGAAGCCCCATGATGGTCCGCAGGGCCGTCATGGCCGACTGGTACCCGTTGCGCGCGGAGATCAGCTGCGGACGGAGGTTGGCCAAATCCACCTCGGCGCGCATTTTGTCGAATCCGGATGCCGTACCCGCCTCGTGCCGTTTCCGCACCAGATCGAGGTTGGCCTCGGACTGCGCCACGGCCTGTTCTTCCACGGCCGCGAACTCGCGCGCCGTGAGGCAGGCGTAGAATGCGCCGACCGTGCCGTAAATGAGTGATTGGCGCTTGAACTCGAGGTTGTGCTCCGCCGCGTGTTTGGCCGCGTTCGCCATGCTTACCCCCGCCCAGCCCGCACCCCCGAGAAACAGGGGCTGGGTCAGCGTGGCGCCGTAAACGAAGGTGTTCTCGATCCCGAACGCGATCTGAAGGTAGTCCGGCATCTGGTCGACGCCGGGCAGTACGTAGCTTCCGTCGGGCAGCCGCATCGCCGATTTGATGAAGTTGGGCATGGTTTGCGTCTGGAGGTCCCAGACATGCTGGAAATTCGCGCTGCCGTTGACCTTGGGCATGATCGCGGCCAGGGCCTCGCCCAGGCCCGACCTTGATTTCGACAGCTCCTTCTCGGCTATCCTTATTTCCGGATTCTTCTCGAGCGCGATGGCCACGCTCTGCTCGAGCGTCAGCACCGCCGTTTCCCGCGCCGGCATGGCGCATGGAAGCGCCAGGAAAAGAACGCAAA
>JBFZEN010000112.1:0-5531 GCA_041306805.1 bacterium | reverse complement strand
GGAGGTGAACATGTTGAAATCGAGCCAGGAGGCGTTTTGAAACCAGGTGGAGGATTGAGTTCTGCCGAACGTGTGAAAGGTGATCATATGGCCGGTGTCGTTTTTCCGGATTCCGGCTCCGATGGATTCCCAGATTTCTGTGCGGATGTCGCCTTTGGCGCTTCCGCCATTCACCCAGACCACATTGGGCTTGTCCCTGAAATGGCCCGCTATGTGGGCAGCGAACGTTCCGGCTTTCTCGACGGTCAGGCTCTTGTCGCGGATCACCAGTTGACCCCAGGTGGGGCAGATGGCCAGATAAATACCGTTTTGGGCGGCGACATCCGTTATGTAATCCGCGTGATCCCAGAAATCATACTGACCCGCGTCGCCGGGATCGTCGCCCGGGGTTTGGTTGGGCAAAGTCAAGTCCTTGCGGACAAAGGCGGAATCGCCATACACGTTTTTATCGTTGGTGGACTGGTAAAAAATGCATTGCACGACGTTGAATCCCTTTGCCTTCCGGTTTTCGAAGTACCGCCTCGCCTCTTCCCGGTTCAGCCTCTGAAAAATGAGCCATCCGGTGTCGCCCAGCCAGAAAAAGGGTTTTCCATTCGCATGCCGCAGGGTTCTGCCGTTGTCGGACACCGCAAGTTTTCCATTTTCCCAGGGAACCTGGCCCATGGCGCATGAGATCCACGTTGAAAGGCAGATGATTAAAATGGTCTTTTTCATGAGGTCATGGTTCCAGCCGCCCACGTCATGCCCGGGGCAGCAGCTGCATCGCCGTTTCCGATAAACCGGTCCCGGTAATTCCATTCGCCTCAAAAATATCCGACTGGCTTCCGGTCACGGTGTATTCGTCGCGCATGCCGACGATTTTAAACGGCAATGACACTCCGGCCTGCATCAGATGTCCCGCACAGGCCTCCCCCAGCCCGCCGTGCACCAAGTGTTCTTCCACCGTGATCAGCGCCCGGCATTTGCGTGCCGTTTCCAGAACGGCATCGCCGTCCAGCGGTTTGACTGTGTGCATGCTGACCACGCGGGTCGAAATTCCCGCCCGTTCCAGCCGTTCGGCGGCCAGCACCGCCTGCACGACGGTTTCCCCCGTCGCGATGAAAGCGACATCGCCGCCTTCACGGACCACGATGGCCTTTCCCGCCTTGAAAACGGCGTCCGGGGAATGCAGGTGTTCAATCGCCTTTTTGCCGAACCGGATGTAGACCGGATGCTCCATGCCGGCGGACAACCGGATGGATTCACGCGTTTCGAAATTGTCGGCGGGAACAATGATGGAGATGTTGTGCACGGCCCTCAGGGCGGCGATGTCATGCAGGGAATGGTGGGTCGACCCCAGCGCGCCGTAGCTGACGCCGGCGCTGATTCCGACCAGTTTGACGGGAAAATCGGCATAACACACATCGTTCTTGATCTGCTCGATGGCGCGGGAAATCAGAAAACTGGCCGGGGAAACCACGAACACCTTTTTTCCCCTGGATGCCAGGCCGGCCGCCACGCCGACCATGTTCTGCTCGGCGATTCCGATTTCCACGATCTGGTCCGGGAACCGTTCCCCGAAAGGCACGAGTTTTCCGGAACCGCGGGAATCACTCGTGACGGCGATGATATCCTTGTCCTTTTCCGCCAGTACCATCAACGTTTCCGAAAACACTTCCAGATTCGACTTGCCCAGCTTCAGATTTCCCATGTGTTAGCGTTCCTCATTCGGTTCAACGGGATTTTTTCGCCTTTTTCACGACATCCGCCAGCGCCTGGTCCAATTCGCCGATGGCCTGCACATACTCGGCTTCCGTCGGCACGTGGTGGTGCCACTTGAAATTGTTCTCAATGAAGCTGACGCCTTTGCCTTTGACGGTATGGGCGATGACCATGCTGGGCTTGTTTTTTTCAAAAGGCGCGGCCCTCAAGGTCTGGGTCAATGCCGGTATGCTGTGCCCGTCTATCCGTCGGACGCTCCAGCCGAAAGCGGCGAATTTCGCCTCCAGCGGATCGGTATCGCATACGTCCTTGGTCCATCCCGTGATCTGCAGTCGATTGTAATCGACGATAGCCACCAGGTTGTCCAGTTGAGAATGCGACGCGGTCAGCAACGCTTCCCAATTGGAACCTTCGGTCAATTCGCCGTCGCCGAGCAGGGTGTAAACCTTGTAGCCCGCCTTGTCCTTTTTCCCCGCCAGCGCCACGCCGGCGCTGAACGAAAGGCCGTGCCCGAGCGCGCCGGTGTTGTGCTCGATACCCCTGACCTTGCGGGTGGGATGCCCCACATAATGCGAACCGCGGCGGCACAGCGTCATGAGGTCCGATTCGGGGAAAAATCCGAGGTCGGCCAGCACCACGTACAGCGCCTCCACGGAATGGCCCTTGCTCTGGATGAAATAGTCTCTTTGGGGATCCGTGAACGTCTGAGGCGTCACGCGCAGTATCCGGTTGTAAAGCACATTGAGAATATCCACGCACGAAAGGCTGCCTCCGGTGTGGCCCGCATTGGCATGCTTGATATAGGTCAGCACATGCTTCCGGTAGAGTATCGATTTCTGCATCATTTCGCTGTCAGTCATTTCCACTTTGGTCCTCTGCCCTTCGACTGTTCTCCCCGCAGGGTGCAATCCATTCTCCATTCCGGTATAAGGGGCCCACCCGGACGGGGGTGACCGGCCTCGCCGCGCGTGGGCCTTCCGCCCTATTCATGTGCTCTATTCATGTCGATAGAGCTGCCACCGCAGGTAGGTGGTCACGGCCTCTTCGATGATATCGGCGACGTGGCCCCGTCCCATGCCGACGTGGTGCTCGAACCCGTTTTTGCAAAGGTATTTCATCAATTTCTGGAGGTTCGGTATCCGGGTGACCGCAATTCCGCCGTCCATGGCGTACGGGTCAGCGGTAATCTCGCCTTCCCCCAGATACGACTTGATGACGCCTTTGGGATCGTCGGTTGAGATGCGGAAAAAGGTCAGCGGACCCGGGGACACCTTGCCCTTGACCGCGCCGAACGTGTCTTCGGAACCCAGCACCGTGCCCAGCACGTCGAGCGACCCGAGTGTGACATCGCTCTTGAAGAAGCTTTTCGGGTAATTGCTGCAGTGCGTGCAGACGCACATGTTGCGGTCCTTCGCGAAGTTGTTGTTCCAGTCGAGCAGCGCGGACGGCATGCCCGAGGCGAGCATGAGCGTGTACATGGAGACGACGCCTGTCAAATCGGTTTCGCAGGCGCAGGGTAAAAGCTTTTCGCCGAGCATACTCATGGTGAGGCAGGCGGCACAGCCGTAGTTTTTCTCCACCGATTCCCAGCATTGGATGCCGGCGGCGTCGATGCCGTTCTCGAAGATCCAGTTTTCAACCGCAATTCCGAATTTGGCCTGCTTTTTCACTTTCTCCGGTGAGACGTTTTTCGCGAACCTGCCGTAGCCCTCGATGGCCTTGATTTTTTCCGTCAGCTCCATCGCGTTGTCGCCGACCTTGGAGGCGGCGGCGATGATTTCCGAGAGGTCGACAGGAACGACCGTGATGCCCGTAGCCTGCAGTATTTTTTCGCTCGCCCGCATGGTCTGAAAGGCGCCCGGGCGGGTGCCGATCTGGCCGATTCGCGAGCCTTTCAGACCCCCGACAACCCGGCAAACCCCCGCGAACCGGTCGACATCCTTCTGAAACAAGTCGCTTTCGATCGGATAGGTGTGAAAGGTCGTGTCGGTGAACGGAATGCCGTACTGGTACAGGTTGTTGCAGACCGAGAGCTTGCCGCAGAACGCATCGCGCCGGCTGTGGACGTCGACCTTGTCGTTGTCGTCGTCGCAGGCCTGGACGAGCACCGGCACGTCGAGTTTTGCCATGCTCAACGTGTTGACGATGCCGAGCTCGTCGCCGAAGTTCGGCAGCACCACGATCACCCCATCGATTGCGTCCCGATTCTTGCTGAACAGATCGGCGCACTTTTTGGCGTCCTGGACGGTTTCGAGGTTCCCGGTAGGCGTTTCCTTGGACGGGAGAATCACGTACCCATAGCCCCATTGGTCCATTTTCTTCAGCAGCACACCCCTGGCCGCCTCCGCCAGTTTCGCGTTGAAGATGTTCCTTGTGCCGACGATGAGGCCAAAGGTGATTTTCTTTGAAGCCATGACTTGCCTCCTTGCGATGAAATCGGATTTCTATATGCGTCACGAGACGGTCAGAACGCGTTTGACCGCTTCCTTCCAACCCTGGAAGTGTTTTTCCCTGGTTATTGAATCCATCTTGGGTTTGAATGATTTGTCGATGATCCGGAGCGATTGGATCTGCTCCAGGCTTTTCCACAGACCGCAGGTCATTCCCGCCATCAGGGCGGATCCCATGGCCGAGACTTCCTCAACTCGGGTCCTTTCCACGGTGCAGTCGAGCATGTCCGCCTGGAACTGCATCAGAAAATCGTTCCGCGTGGGTCCGCCGTCCACCCGGAGCTCCTGCAATTTCGCCCCGGCCCCGCTTGACATGAGGTCGACCAGATCTTTAATTTGGTAGGCGATGGCTTCCAGCGCGGCGCGGACGACGTGGGCCTTTTTCGTGCTCCGCCGCATGCCGGTAATGCAGGCGCGGGCCTGGTTGTCCCAGTAGGGCGCGCCCAAGCCGACGAAGGCGGGGACGAAATAGACGCCGTTGTTGCCGTCCACGGACGTGGCAATCGCCTCCGACATTTTTGAATCGCCGATGAGTTCCAGGTCATGGACCAGCCATTTGACCGTATCGCCGGTGCAGTGTATGTTCCCCTCGAACACGTAATCAACCTCGCCCTTGCAGCCCCAGGCGATGGAAGTGACCAGGCCCTTCGGACTCCGGATGGGCTTTTTGCCGATGTGCATCATGATCGACGACCCGGTGCCGTAGGTGGCCTTGGCCTGCCCTTTCCGGAAGCAGTTCTGTCCGAAACAGGCCGCATGGGAATCGCCCATGACGCCGGATATGGGAATTTCCTTCTTGAGGATTCCGTCTATTTTCGTGTATCCGAAAACGGCGTCTGAAAACCGGACCTCGGGAGCCATGGATTCGTGGATTCCCATGAGATCAAGCAGTTCTTTGTCCCATTTCAGCTCATGGATGTTGAAGAGCATGGTTCGGCAGGCGTTTGAATAATCGGTCGCGTGAACCTTGCCGCCCGTCAGCTTCCAGATGAGCCAGCTGTCTATCGTGCCGAAGGCCAGTTCGCCCGCTTCGGCCTTCCGCCGGACGCCGGCAACGTTGTCCACGATCCATTTCAGGCCCGTCGCGGAGAAATAGGGATCGATTAAAAGGCCGGTTTTGGACTCCACCAATTCATCGCATCCCTGTTCCTTGAGGCTTCTACACACACCCGCCCCCCGCTGGCACTGCCACACCACCGCGTTGTAAACGGGTTTGCCTGTTTTTCTTTCCCAGGCGACCACGGTTTCCCTCTGGTTGGTGATGGCCAGCGAGGCGATGTCGGCCGTGTCCGTTCCGCTCTGCTCAATGACATGCCTCACGGCCAGCAGGGTTTTTTCGAATATTTCTTCGGGATCATGCTCGACCCAGTCGGACTGCGG
>JBFZEN010000111.1:0-5582 GCA_041306805.1 bacterium | reverse complement strand
TCCCGTCTCGGGTAAAAATCCGAGCACATTGCCCTTGGCCGACAGGGATACGTCCGCCTGTCTGTCCCCGCCGTGAGGAATGGTTCCCCCGAAGGCCAGCGTCAAGCCGTCGTCGCGCATGAGCTTTCCGTTGTGTATCAGGCACGTTCCTCCCGCCAAGCCATCCCGGTTTTGCAGCGTATCCACGATATCCGCGCTGAAATCGGAGAAAGATATGTTTTTAAAGGAACCGTTTCTGATCTTGACATGGCCCGAAATGACGGGCGCGAGTCCCGAACCCGTAATGCCGAATTCCAGTGAACCTTCCCCGTTCAACACATTCTTTTTGCCCGTCCAGGCCTGGGTCAGTTCCGCGAATTGCATGTTTCCGCTCTGGATTCTGCCCGTTACTGAATCGCCGTTGATGGGAACGAACTCGCCTACCAGCAGAGGCAGATTATTCTTGCGTATGTCCAGATTCCCCGAATGAAACACCTTGCCTATCCATTGGCACGATAGAAAGCCTTCGAATCCGCTCACGCCGTGGAACGTGGCCCTGTCCATGGACGCTTCCATCTGTGCGATGGGCTGGCTTCGGGGCCCCGAAAAAAGCACCTTTCCGTTCAATTTCCCGGAATAGGGCGTCAGCTCCGGGAACACGGGATGCAATTTTTCAAGGGAGAGGTTGTCGATTTTAATTTCCATTTTCAGTGGATCCCTGCTTTGCCGGGGCACCTGTCCGTGCATGAATCCCCAACTGCCGATTTCGCCCTGTTGAACCAAAAACGCGTTCGGCGTTGTGACCAGCCTGGCGCCGAGTGCCAGCGCGTCTCCCCTGGGGCCGAAATAAGTCGCCTTGAAATCGTATTCGTTCCTTTTTGCCAGCCGGGACCTCGAGCTCAGAACAGCCTGAAACGTTCTTGTAAATTCCCTGCCGGGCCGTATTCCGTTCACTTCAAACGTCCAATCCTTCGGAGTGCCGTTCATGAAGGCATGAATGTCCAGCCCCTGCACCCTGCGGTTCAGATTCCCCTCTGATAAAAAGGACAGAAGCCATTGTCCTCCCCTTGCCGACAGGTTCCATTGTGCGCTTTTACGGAAGGGTGACCACATTTGGCCTTCAATGTGAAAGGCCTGATCGGACCTGATTGCGATACCGATCCGGTCGGTCTGAAATGAAATGTCGGGATACAGAACCGCAGGCGCCCCTTTTTTCGGAGTGACCGCCAAGTTCCCCTGAACTTTTCCGGTCAGGTTGCCCCATTGGCCTTCAAAACGGCAGCCCAGATTGCCTGCAAAAACCTCCGCCCGTTTGCGGAACCAGGATGGTGACGCACCCAGCCAATCACCCTTCATCTCGGCCGAAAACCAGGTGGCCTTTTCCCCGTCCGACAGATCCATGCTTCCGTTCAAGGTGACGGCCGGGGAACTTCCGGATGGATTTCCGCCTTCGAGTACCCAAACGCTGTCTTTAAGCCCGATCCGGCTTTCCAGACCGGCAATGGAGATCCCGCACAATTGAAACCGGTCGGAACCAAAACGCCCATGAAGCGCCGGATTCCCGGGTGTTCCCGAAAGCTGAAAATCAAAGCGGGCGTGGCCAGATGCGACGGAACGGATGCCGGGTGACATGGTCGCGAAGAATGCCGCCAGATCAAGCTGCGGACACATCACCGACACATCCATCCGCGGTTTTGTCCAGTCGAAAATTCCTCCCGATACCGAGAGCATCGATCCGTTGAACTCCCGGACCACACCGCGGAAAACCAGGCTCGAATCGCTGATGCTTCCTGTCAATCCAGCGCCGTCGAACCGAAGGGGCACCTGCCTCATCACAAACGTGCCGTTCCGGATTTCGAAAAAACCGGCCAACTTGTGGCGGGCATCCATATCGGCGCGTGCCCTGAAACGCCCGTTCTGGACATCGAAATAATCGGGGGCTAAAAACGGGATTTCACGCGGAAGATCCGACTCGTCAATCCGTGCGGTAAGCCGCACCAACGCCCCGGCCGGCAGATTCACTTTTCCGCTCAGGTGCAGATTTGGTTTTCTGGAATCGAACAGGCAGCCGGACAGATGGATCTCAGCCGAATCGGCCGGCTGGTTTATGATTTGGCCGTCCATCTGGCTTGCGAGCGGCACGGCATGCCCCGCAACGTCCTCGACGCGGAACTCGGCCTTTGAAACGGCAAACCGCCGGATGGACCCCAGGGCTTCCACCGATTTTTTGAATGAATCTCCTGATTGCTGCGGAACCGTGTCCCGGGAAGCGATGGTCCTTCTTTTCAGGGTTAGAACGGGACGGATCAGAACGACTTCATGGGCGATTTTATCGGGACGAAAACCGTACCTCAAGATGTTCCAGATCGAGTACCCGATTTCCAGGTCGTCGATTTCCAGCAGAAACGACCTGTCCTTGGTCCCCAGCTTGACGCCCCTGAGATGGACGCTGCTCAACGAAAAATCGAGTTTCCGGATTTCCGTTCCCTGATCGAGAAAAGGCCGGACTTTCACAAGAAGTTCCTGCTTGAGATGTTCGTTGGTTTTGAACATCTTGCGGGCCACGAAGCCGCCGGCGATCAGAACCAGTAAAATGGCCGCCGGAACGATCCAGCGTTTTCGATTTTGTTTTGTTCTTGGTTTTTTGTTTTTTCTTTTCAACGGATTGTCCCGCGGCCTGCACTGAATTTTTAGGCATTTTCCGGCCTCATGGATGGCCGGTTCATGAATTTATTTCTACTGCCCCGTTCAAAATCCCGCCTTTAAAATCACCACAAAATTTCATATTCCATCATGCGTCATGGTTCCCGTTTTTGGGGTTTATTCAGCATCCCGGCAGATTGATGGTTCCAATTCGGCGAATGGATCTTGTGACAGGATATTATATAGACGACGGAAAAAAGAAGCGGGTTCCTTTACTTTTTTAAGGGCGGGGAATTCGAGACGATTTGCTCGCTGACTTTGCCAAACCGCCGCTCCCGGGAAAGGTACTGCTGGATCGCCTGATACAGATGATCCCGCCTGAAATCGGGCCACAGCACATCGGTGATGACGATTTCCGTGTACGCCAGTTGCCATAACAGGAAATTGGAAAGGCGGAATTCTCCGCTGGTCCGGATGAGCAGGTCGGGATCGGGCAGCAGGCCCGTGTAGAGATGCGACTGTATGGTTTCGGCGGTGATATGGTCCGGATCGAGATCCCCTGCTCGGACCAGACCGGCAATTTGGCGAACGGCATGGAGTATCTCCTCGCGGCTGCCGTAGTTGAGCGCCAGATTCAAAACCAGACCGGTATTGCCTTCGGTTTCGGACATCCCTTCCAGCATGGCATTTTGCGTGGCCGGCGGCAGCTTGCGTATGTCTCCCGACAGAAACAGCCGCACGTTGTTTTTCTTCAGTTCGGCGATTTCCTTTTGCATGGTCCGCAGAAGCAGCTTCATCAGGGCCGAGACCTCCTCTTCGGGGCGCCGCCAGTTCTCGGTCGAAAACGTGTATAGGGTCAAAACCTTGACGCCGAGCTCCCCGCAGGCTTCGACGATGTCTCGTACGGACCGTATGCCTTCGCGGTGTCCGATAACGCGGGGCAGGCCCCGCTGTTTGGCCCACCGGCCGTTGCCGTCCATGATGATGGCGATGTGCCCCGGCAGTCGGGCGGACCGTTTAAGAATATGGAAAAGGGATTTGCCCACGGAAGTTTCGTGTTTGGTTTTATTGATGAAAAATTAGCATTAAATAAATACAAAGTCAAGGGCTTATTTAGCCCTGATTTTACATATATTTTTCTCTGCGATCGAATCAGGCATAACCGGGGAAAACCACCGAAAAACCCCGCTACAGGTTAATGTTGATTTTAAGCGAAAAACTGACTATTTTTGACAGCCATTCCGCCACGGTAAGGAGAATCCATGACAAAAAAACCGGCGCATCCCGTTCCCATGCGTGATTCTGAACTCATCCAATTAGAAGATCTCATGGCCAGCAGAAAAAAAATCGTGGAACAGATGGAGAAAGTCATTGTTGGTCAGAAACAAATCGTGCACGAGCTTTTAATGTCCCTGTTTTCGAGGGGACACTGTCTTCTGATCGGCGTTCCCGGTTTGGCCAAAACCCTGTTGATATCCACGCTGGCGCGCATACTGGACCTGAAATTCAGCCGCATTCAGTTCACGCCCGACTTGATGCCGTCGGACATCACCGGGACCGAAGTGCTCGAGGAAGACCGCACATCCGGGAAGAAGGCTTTCCGGTTCATCCGCGGGCCCGTTTTCGCCCACATCGTGCTGGCCGATGAAATCAACCGCACGCCGCCGAAAACACAGGCCGCGTTGCTCGAAGCCATGCAGGAACACGAAGTCAGCGCCGCCGGGCGGACCTATGTTCTGGACGAACCATTTTTTGTTCTCGCCACGCAGAATCCAATCGAACAGGAAGGCACCTATCCCCTGCCCGAAGCCCAGCTGGACCGGTTCATGTTCAACCTGTGGATTGAATATCCGAGCCGCGATGAAGAGATGGAGATCGTCCGTTCCACCACCGGCGGATTCGAACCCGATATCGCGCCCGTGCTGGGCGCGGAAAAAATTGTCAGGCTGCAACGCCTGGTCAGGCGCGTTCCCGTTGCGGATCATGTCGTCCAATATGCCGTCGAACTCGTCCAGAAAACCCGCCCGAATAATGCGATGGCCCCTCCTTTCGTCCGGGAATGGGTGAACTGGGGAGCCGGCCCCCGCGCATCCCAATACCTGATTCTGGCGGCCAAAAGCCGTTGTGTTCTGGACGGACGCTATACGCCGGAAGTGGAAGACGTGCGGATTTCAGCCAAGCAGGTTCTGCGGCACCGCATCGTCACCAATTTCAATGCGGAAGCCGAAGGCGTGCAGGCCGTGAACATCGTTGAAAAACTACTGGGCGACCGGCCGTGATTCCCGCCGCCGCAGGACGTACGGGGCGTACCCATGCAGCCGCTTGCCGACGCTAGAAAATACCTCGATCCCCAGGTGTGTTCACGCCTGTCGCGGCTCGATCTGATCGCGCGCCTGGTGGTGGAGGGATTCATCACCGGGCTGCACCGCAGCCCCTATCACGGTTTTTCAGTCGAGTTTTCGGAATACCGCCCCTACATGCCGGGGGATCCGCTCAAGAACATCGACTGGAAAGTACTGGGCCGTACGGACCGGTACTATGTGAAGCAGTTCGAGGAAGAAACCAACCTCAAGGCCTATCTGCTGATCGATGCTTCCGGATCCATGAAATACGCCTCGGGCGGCATGACCAAAAGCCGTTATGCCGTGTCGTTGTCCGCGGCGCTGGCTTATCTGATGCTGCTGCAGCACGATGCCGTGGGCCTGGCTGTTTTCGATGACCGCATCAGAACGTACATTCCTCCCCGTTCAATGCCGCAGACCTTCCATGTTCTTTTAAGGGAACTGGACCGGCTCGCCTGCGGAGGAGACACCGACATCGCCGCGATCTTTCACTCGATGGCCGAGCGCATCCAGCGCCGGGGGCTGGTCATCGTGCTTTCGGACCTCCTGGATGATCCGGATCATCTCATCCGGTCGCTCAAGCATTTCCGGCATAAAAAACATGAGGTGATTGTATTC
>JBFZEN010000110.1:0-4510 GCA_041306805.1 bacterium | reverse complement strand
ATCCAAATAATTTTACGGGTTGCCTTTGGGTTATTGGGAAATTTACTAACAGAGATGTTGTTTCTTTCCAAAATCAATATTGGGGTACTACCAATAATGATACTATTGAGAATAATATATGGGACTTTTGGGACAACTCATCATTACCACAATTAAATTATTTGCCATTTAAAAGTAAACCGGATTCATTAGCTCACGGTTTAGTATGGAAAATATTACTTAATGGGGATGACCTTCAGGGAGTATCTCTCGATCCAATAGGAGAAGAAACTATTCGTTTTGATGTCTATTTTAACAAAGCTATGGATATCGAATATTCACCAAATCTGACTTTCGGTGTGCGTGATCCCTTTACGCAACACCTCGTTGAAGACAACATCAACTGGTCAGCTGATTCAACGATTTGGACGGGATATTATACCGTTGGCCTCGAAACAGGCGATGGCATCAACACCATCCGCGTTGAAGGCGCAAAAGATACGGATCATTTTGAGATTCCGATCGAGAACCGCAGATTCCATTTCAACATCGACGCGGCAGGCTCTTTAGCGAACGAATTTATCGCCACGGTAGGGGTCGGCAAGGTCGAACTTGAATGGCCTAAGGCGCCTACCGACGACCTTTTGGGTTACAATATGTACCGATTCTACAACGTGACGGATACGACGTTCAGCGACACCACGCGTATCAATACGGTATTGCTAACAGACAGCTCCTATACCGATTTTGCCGTTATTCCAGACACAACCTATCATTATATGTACAAAGTCGTGGGAACCGACATGGCGGAGAGCGACTTCTCGAAGGTGGCGACGGCCACGCCGGTGAACGCCTCCTCGGGCGACGCCAACGGAGATCTGGCCGTGAACGTGCAGGATATCGTAGCCATTGTTAATTACATTCTCGAGGAAAATCCAGAGCCCTTCCTTCTGGAGGCGGCGGATGTGAACGACGACGGAGCGGTGAACGTGCTGGACATCGTCGGGGTGGTGAACATCATCCTCGGCCTGCCCAAGCCCATGATTGCCCAACACACGGCCGATCCGGCGACATTGGCCATCAAGGAGGGCGCCATTATCATGACCAGCCCGGCGCCGGTCTACGCCATTCAGTTCACGATGACGGGGAACGAGCTTGAAAAGTGCTTTCTGAAGCCGACGGATACCCTGACCGGCTTCGAAATCGGGAAGAACGAGACCACAAACAGGATCAAGGTGATCGTGTACACGCTCAAAGGCATGACATTGTCTGCGGGCAGGAACGTGCTGTTCGACATCGAAGGGGGCAAGGGGCTGACGCTCTCAGATGTGACGTTTGTGGACAGGAACGGGGCAGTCATTCCCACAGGCGTGGAGGAAAATGTTCCTGTCGCTCATCAATTTGAGCTTTTCCCCAGTTATCCGAACCCGTTCAATCCCGAAACCAGAATCAGATACGGCTTGCCGAAGGCGTCCAAAGTGGTCATCACGATATACAACGTGCTCGGGCAGAGGGTGCGTGTATTCGAGGAGGGAATGAAGCCCGCGGGATTCCACGAGGTGTCATGGGACGGCAAGGGCGGGACGGGCCTTCTCGCGGGCAGCGGGATTTATTTGTGCAGGTTTGAGGCGGATGAGTTCAGAAGCGTGAAGAAGATGTCGCTTGTGCGATAATGCCGGATGCTGGGCATGCGGAATGAAAGAGACGGTAAAAAGATGCCTATCTCAAGGAGATTGAGATGCGGCTAAAAATAAATCCGATGGTTCTCCTGCTGTTTTGGGTGTTCGGCATCATCCCGCTTCAGGCCCAAAACACAATGCAGATACCCAATGTGAGCGGTGATGCGGGGGATACCGTGGTCGTGAGCGTCGAAATCGGCAATGCGGACCCGTTCACCGCATTCCAGCTGAGCCTCAGCCTGCCGTCTCAGGCAACATACCTTGAGGGTTCTGCCGCGCTGACAGGCAGGGCATCCGATCACACCCTTTCAGCCGGAATGGTTTCCGGGGACTCGTTGCGCATCATTGCCTATTCTTCCGGCAGCGCCGCATTCGCGGGGAATTCCGGAAGCGTGGCCGCGTTTTCACTGGTTTTAAAAACCGTTCCCGGCACCTATGCGCTGGCTCCTAAGAGGGTTATGATCGGCAATGCAAGCTCGCAGAATATCCTGACCGGTGTGACCGACGGCCAGCTCACTCTGGTCGCTCCCGAAATCAGTCTCGGCGCAACCACGATCAATTACTCCCGCACCATCATAGGGCAGTATCAGGATGGATCCTTTTCGATTTCGAACAACGGCAATTCCGTTCTGCACATCGACTCCCTGATCGCAGCGCCCTTGTCGGCCTACACCGTCAGGCCGGGCTGGAGCGGCACCGTATCTCCATCCGGTTCGCAAAGCATTACCATGCGCTTTGCGCCGATGTCGAAGGGGAACATCACCGGAACGGTCAAGGTGTATTCGGACGATCCCGACGAACCAGTCTTGACCGTCAATTTTACCGGTTTGGGTTATAAGGTCAACGAGCTTCGAACCGGAAGCCTGTCCACGCGCTCCGGCACCGACACGACCCTTTCATTCAGAATCAACAACCAGGAACCCTTCACCGGGTTTCAATTCGACCTGATTCTGCCGTCCGTGCTGACTTTCATTCCCGGTTCCGAATCGCTCACCAGCCGAAAAAACGGGCACAGCGTTTCAGCCAATACCGTTACAGGCAACAAGGTGAGGGTTTTGGCTTTTTCCTCCGACCAAACGGTCTTTACGGGAAACGATGGAGACGTGGTGAAACTGCGGTTTCACGTTGAAGGAACAGGCGGAACCTACGGTTTGAATCTGGCCGTTGCCGCGATCACTAACGAAGACGGCCAAAACATTATTTCGGATACATTCAACGGCCAGTTGAACATCGCCGCCGGCGACATTCAGTCCACTGCGTCGGTCAATTACGGCTCCATCTCCATTTTCGAAACGGCCAACGTGAACCTCACCCTGCAGAATACCGGAAACGACACGCTCCGCATCACCGGGTTCACGCCCGATGACCCCCGTTTCTGGGCTGATATCACTTTGCCATTGACCATCAATCCCGCTCAACAGGCGGTGGTGCCGACGTATTTTCACAGCGGCGCGCCCGGCTCCTTCAGCGGCAGATACCGTTTGAGAAGCAATGATCCGGACGAGGATCCCTATGATGTGGCGTTTTCGGCTACGGCCTATTCGCCGAACGTCGTGGATGTCCGGAACGCCTCGGCCGTTCTGGGCGGCACCGTCCGGATTCCCGTGGACGTCGTCAACAACGATCCCTTTACGGCGTTCCAGATGGACATCGTCCTGCCCGCGCCCTGCGCCTGCATCCTCGATTCCTGCAAACTCACCGGCCGGGCCGGCGCGGACCATGTGCTGTTCAAGTTGGCGCTCGGCGGGAACACATACCGGTTCATGGCTTTTTCGCCGAGCAACGCCCTGTTCAGCGGAACCAGCGGGGCCGTGCTCAACGTGTACTGCATTGTCTCGGGCAGTTCGGGAGAATATGCGGTTTCAGTGCAGAATTTGGTACTGTCGGATATCAACAGCAGCAACACATTGAGCGGAAGCGGCGGCGGGATGCTTGAACTGGATGATCCCGCCCATACAAAGATAAAGATCTGGCTCGAAGGCACCTATCTGGCCGGCGGCAGCATGACCACCGAATTGAAGACGGCCGGGTCCGTCCCATTGACTTCCCCCTATACGGACGCGCGGACCGTAGGTTCGGTGCCGGACGGCGTGACCGACTGGGTGTCGGTGGAACTCCGCACGTCCGCAACCGAAGTCTCGGCTGCACAGCGGTCATTCTTCCTGAAGAGCGACGGGAATATCGTGGACGATGACGGAACAACCACGGACCTGCAGATTTCGGGCGTCGCTGCCGGCAGCTACTACCTCATCGTCCGGCACCGGAACCACCTGGCAGTGATGAGCGCCCTGGCGCAGACTCTGACCTCAACCGATCCATCCCTGTATGATTTCAGCACGGGGCTTGGCCGGTACTACGGAACCGATGCCAACCGGGCCAAGCAGGTGCAAACGGGTGTCTACGGGATGACGGCCGGCGACACGAACGCCACGGGCACGGTGGACGCGAACGACAGGTCCGCGGCGTGGAACGACAGGAACAAGACGGGCTACGAATCGTCCGACTGCAATCTGTCAGGGACGGTGGACGCGAATGACAGGTCCATTACATGGAACAACCGTAATCAGACAACAAGTGTACCATAGGGGCTGTCGATTTACGATCAGGTCTCCGGTCCAGAAAAAATGTAACTGTGGTATCAGATAGTTATCAAGAAGCTGGACCTACGACCTGACCTCCGGCCCCTTACGGGGCCTGCGGCCTGGAATAACAGGAACAAGACGACAAGCGTGCCATAGTGCTGATCAACTACTGATCAGGCCTCAAGCCCCTGTCGGGGCTTTCGTCCTGACCTCCGATCGCTGGCGCGATCTCCGGCCTCCGGCCCTTGACGGGGCCTGCGGCCTGGAATA
>JBFZEN010000109.1:0-3163 GCA_041306805.1 bacterium | reverse complement strand
GCCAGTCCGTGTCGAACACCCGCATGCCGTCCAGTGGCGCCGAATTGAAATAGTGCACGCTGTCGCGCACCGCCTGGAAGCGGACGGATGTTTCTTTTCCGTTCAGGAGCACGCGAAGCGTATCGACCAAGCCGCGGATGTTGCGGACAGCCGATTGAGGAACAGATCCGTCCGCCTTCCCCTGGTCGGGAGCGGTATTCGCATCTTCCGCGCCATCCATGGTCAGCTCGTTCGAGAGAACTCCGCCTCCCTCGTTGCCGGCCTTGTCCACAGCCGTCACCCGGTAATGAAAAATGGCAAGAGAATCGGTGTGCTCCTGCCAGCTCAGAAAATCACCCAGACCGGATGAGGCAAAGACCGAATCCACGAGCGTTTCGGCCGAGGTCCCCGCCGTCTTATAGATGCGGTACCGGTCGACGCCGCTCAGATCGTCTGCAGACTTTTTCCAGGTCACGGCCACGCTATTGTAGTTTTTAATGAGCGCCTGAGTCTGGATGACCTCGGAGGGAGGGTAGGCATCCTGGGTCGAATAGATAAAATCGGAATAGACGGGATTCAACTGGCCGTTCGTATTGAAAACGGCCTTGACGAAGTATCCGTAGGTATGCCCGTGTTTGAGTTCCTGAAAAACGGTTTCAAGCGTATCTCCCGCGGCCTGTGCATAAAGGCGCTGAATCGCCTTCTTCCGGTTCGTCGGATTTTCCCGGTCGAAATAATATACCTCCTGAAGGGATGTCCCCCCCACGCGAATCCATCGGACACGGTTGGAGGTTCCGGGGGTAAACTCCGGCTCGCGCAGAACCACGGGCAAATCGTATTGCAGGGGATAGACGGTGACAAAAACCTTGACGCGCGCGATATCGAGCGGATCCTGCGGTGACATGCCGTACCGCAGCCAGGCTTCCACGTAAAAGGAGTCTTCAACGACTGATTCGATATGAATCGGCCGGATGAGAATTTCATTTTTCAGGACCAGGACCGAGCCGGCGGGCACGGTTTCAGATTTCTCCTGCCATCCTTCAATATACGCTGGAATGACGACATGATCGCGGATGTCCGATTTGATGGTGAGTTGGGCTGAATAGGGCTGTGCCGAGGCATTGGTGAAAGTGGCGCTGAATTCGTAGCTGAACAGTTCGTTTTCCATCAGGGTGATGTAGAGGCGTTCCTGATTGATCTGACGATCCGAAATAACGTCCTTTACCGTCAGATTGACTTGCGCCGGCATGTTTCGAAATGAAATAAACAGAAAGCTTAAAACAAAGATCCATCGCTTTATTCCGGATGGGTTCATTTCAAAACCTCCTCAACATCATGAAAAATTATAATAACTTAACTTAAAAAATTTTGACCTAAATGTCAAGATAAAATAATAGAAATCCCCTTAAGGGGAGAAGTAGCAAATACTGAGCCTATAATAAGATGGTGGAGTCTCGATTCGGTCCGACCGATATGATTTCAACCGGCTTTTCCGCCAGTTGCGCGATCCTTTTGATGTACTGCCGGGCATGCCTGGGCAGCTTTCCGAATTTTCGGATGGATGTAACGGACTCGACCCAGCCTGGAAGCGTCTCATAGACGGGTTCCACCCTGTCCAGAACCGTGGCGCATGACGGAAAATGGGTCAGCATTTTGCCATCGAGGCGGTACCCGACGCATATCTGGATTTCACTGAGCTGATCCAGCACATCGAGTTTGGTGATGGCAAGACAGTCAATGTCATTGATCTGCACCGCGTGTCTCAGCACCATGGCATCGAACCATCCGCACCTTCTCGGCCTTCCCGTCGTGGCGCCGAATTCCCCGCCGATGATGCGTATCCGCTCGCCGAGATCGCCCTTGAGTTCCGTCGGAAAGGGGCCATTGCCCACGCGCGTGGTATAAGCCTTGACCAGGCCGATGATTTTGTCTATGGAACGGGGACCGATGCCGAGGCCGGTGCACATGCCTCCCACTGTCGTGTTCGAGGATGTGACGAAGGGATAAGTGCCGAAATCAATGTCCAGCAGGGTTCCCTGGGCTCCTTCGACGATGACGGATTTTCCGTTCCGGATATCCGTCCGAAGGCGCCATGCGATGTCGTCCACGCAGGGTTCGATTTTGGACCTGAATGTCTTGAGCGTCTCGACGGTTTTTTGCGGATCCACGGCTTCAACCTGATATATTTTTTCGAGAAGCACGTTCTTCGACGCCACCATCTGGATGATTTTCTGTTCCCAGTTCGGATTTTCAAAGAGATCGCCCACGCGCAGGCCGGTTCGGTTGGCCTTGTCCGCGTAAGCCGGGCCGATGCCCCGGCCCGTCGTTCCGATTTTTTCCCCGTTGACGGCGTCCTCGCTGGCCCTGTCGATGAGCCGGTGGAAAGGCAGTATCAAATGGGTGTTCGGACTGATGAACAGCCTCGGAATGACGGAAACCCCTTTCGACTCGAGAGCCTGTATCTCATCCAGAAGCGATTCCGGATGCACCACCAGCCCGTTCCCGATATAACAGACGACCTTTTCACGCAAAATGCCGGTCGGGATCTGGTGCAGAATGAATTTGCCGCCGTTGAATTCGACGGTATGCCCGGCATTGGGCCCGCCCTGATAGCGCGCCACCACGTCGGCTTTTTCGCTCAACAGATCGACGATTTTGCCTTTTCCCTCGTCTCCCCACTGGGTGCCCAGAACGACCTGAACCTGATTGCGCTTGGCGTTAAAAATCGACAATGGCTTCATCCTCTTGTGCGTGAATGGAAAACACCTTGTTGAGCTTGGTGATATCGAGAAGCTCCTTCGGCTTTTTGCCGAGGCAGCACAGTTTGAAATCGCCCTGGTGGTTGCGCACCGTGGTCAGCCCGCCGATCAGAATGCCGAGCCCCGAACTGTTCATCCAGTCCACCTTCTCCATGTTGACCACGAAACGCTTCTGGCCCTTTTCGATGAGTTCATGCAGTTTTTCGGAAAGCAGCGCGGCGTCGGGACCGCCGATCATCTTGCCTTCGATGGTGATCACCGTCACGCCCTTTTTTTCTTTCATGCTGAATTGCATGGTCCATCCCCCGTTTGGTTTATGGAATGGCCGGACATCATGCCTTCTTCTTGGCCATCCGCAGGTGCTTTCCTTCTCCGTGGCGTTTGTACCATTCCCAGGCTATGGGGCTGGCCACGAATACCGTGGA
>JBFZEN010000108.1:0-7466 GCA_041306805.1 bacterium | reverse complement strand
ATGAACAGCGAGGACATGCACGGTCGGTTTGACCTGAAACGCTGGCTATGGTACGGTCACAACCGGACCGGCAAGCCCGATCCCTTGTATTTCAGTCAATGGGCGCAAACGGGCGAACACGGGGGCGGGCTCACGGGTCCTGCATCCGTCGGGTTTATGCCGCTTTATTTTGATCATGATCATCTCGCCAAGTTTCGGGAATCCCCCACGACTCAATTGTACGTCAATACACAACAGGCCATCAATGACCACAGGTATATCTGGGATAAAACGCTCGCGAACGGTATCACCCCCGCGAACGACGCCCGGGTAAAACAGCCCTATCTCACGCGAACCGAGAATACGAATTTTCAGCCCTCCAAGGCCGCGGATTGGCTCAATGTGAAAGTGCAGCGAAAAACGGCGCCGTTTATTCCCGGAAGACTCCAACTAAAAGGCCAGCTCTATCAGGACGAGGCTCAGATTACGAAATACTGGTTCGGCCGGGCGCAGATGGTGGTGACCCAGGCCTACACACAGGCCTGCGCCAAAGCGTACGGTTTCGGCCCCTATGTATTGCCGCCGCACGAGAAACTCCGGTTTTCAATCGCGGAAGTGGCCGGGTACGGTCCGGGCGTCGCGTCAGACAGCATCTACAATGATTTTGGCGGTGGCACGGGCGACACGCCGGTAGAGCCGGGGCCTTATTTTCACCCCGTTCCAAGCTGGTACCATACGCTGACCTATCCGTATCTGAACACGGTGCCCGGCTTGTCGATGGGGAGCACCTATTTGCAGCATTATCCGCTGCCCTCCTTTGTGAACTCAGGCGTGATCTCCATGCGCCAGGTGGCAGACCGCGCCATTCAAATGTACAAGGGAGGAGCGGTTATCAAGTATGACACGTTGCAGTACGAACCTCTGAACTCTCCTTCAAGAGGCGTGTATGCCGCTCTCTTCATTCCCTGTCCCTCGCCCATGATCACGGTCGGCGGAGAAGGACCCATTCTGGCGCAGATTAAATGGGGGCCCCAAGTGGAGTCCATCACCAAGTCGACGCCGGGATTTGCAAAACTGCATGCGCCGTTGAGCCATTACCAGGTGATGCGTTCAGTCAACCCAATCGGTCCCTGGACGGTTCTGGATGGAAAGATCACACGCGGAGATGAACGGTACTTTGACGGCGTAAATACGGAATATGTTTTGAATGATCCTACCGCTCAGCTGAATACGGTGTATTACTACGCGGTTCTGGCCGTAGACTCTTTGGGGGGCAAAAGCGGGCTCACCAATCTGACGAAGCATAACGCGCAATATGCCGCCGTGAGCAAATTGGGCAAGGTGTACGCCGCCCCGAATCCCTTTATCGTCAGCTCGGGGTACGCGGACAACAAGGATAAGATCGGACTCTATGGGCTGCCGGCGCATGCGACGATCCGTGTTTATTCCTACAGCGGCCAGCTTGTTCAGACTCAAGAACACGATGCACAAGAATATTCAACCGCCTGGCTGCAAATGTCAAGGAACAACCAATGGATCGCCTCCGGCGTCTATTACTTCACCGTTGAAGATAAATCCACGGGTGATCGGGCCTGGGGCAAGTTCGTCATTATTCATTGAAGAAGGATTATGAACAATGAAGCGATCAAATCAGCTTAAGGTTTTTTTGTCGGCCATGGTATTGATCCATGCCTTCCCCGCAATCGGTCAGAAGGTGGGGTCCACCTCCATGCAATATCTGAGCGTGATTCCGGGCGCCCGCGCCGCGGCGATGGGCAATGCGTATGCCGCCCTCGCGCACGGCGTCGAAGGCGTCTTCTGGAATCCCGCGGGCGTCGCCCTGACCAAGGGGAATGAATTTTCGACTACGGTCATCAAGTGGATATTCGACGCGAAGCAGTACGCTTTCGCCTATGCCATGTCTATGGGCGAGGCCGGCGCGCTCGGGGTCCAGCTCCAATACAACGATTACGGCGGTTTTGAAGAAGCGATCGTGGGGGCGGGCGGTATTTCCATGTATCCCGGGCAGGAATACCCCTATCTCACCGGAAGAACGTTCAAACCCTACAGTGCCGTGGCCGGCTTGACCTATGCGACCAGGCTGACGGACCGTTTTTCGACCGGAATCACCGCCAAATACGGCCATGAGTCGCTTTATGATCAGGACGAGGTTTACGTAAAAGAAGATTCGGCCATGATGAAAACCTACGCGAACGTAATCCTTTTTGACGTGGGCGTGCATTACAATACGGGTTTCCGCACGGTTCAGGTCGGGGCATCGGTTCAGAATTTCGGGCCCGATCTCAAGTACGCGAAAGATAAAAGCGCGGTGCCCATGCTTTTCCGCGTCGGCATTGCCGGAGATCTCATCGGCGAGAACGGCCTGCTGGTCGAAGAACAAAACAGCCGGCTCGGCTTGTCATTCGACATTTTTCAATCGAACGATTACGACCAGCAGCAGCATGTCGGCCTTGAATATACCTATGCCAATGCGATCGCCCTGCGCGCCGGATACAAGTTCAATTACGACATTGAAGGGCTGACGTTCGGAGGCGGCATCAAGCATAAACTGGGGGCGTTGAAGATATCGTTTGATTACAGTTACGGAGCAATGGGATCGGATGTGGGTTCCTTTGATAATGTTCACCGCATTAGTGTAGGAGTCGGCATATTATGAAAACGACATTTAAATTTTTTGTCGCAGCCCCGCTGCTTGTTTTTGCCGTATTTTCCGATTCCAGCGCTCAGGCATACAATACGCCTCTGACCATTCAAGCGCTGAATCACACGACCAATGCATCCGTGATTTCCCGTTCGTTGGGCGGATTGACCTTGTCGTCGCAAAACGACGTGACCACGATGTTCTCAAACCCCGCCGCCATGCAGACGCTCGATGGAATTCAGTTTTCGGTGGGCGCGATCCGGGAAACCAAAACCAACGAACAGATCCAGCGTTGGTACTCGCTCGACTGGATGTCGATGTTCGACCTGTTCATGGAAGGAAAAACGGCCGATTTGCGCGACCCGGTCATCGATCCCGTCAGGGTCCCCATACCCACCTATCAGGATTCGGTTCAGCGGAACGGCAGAAATCCGAATTGGAGCCGGAATGAGAATCAATTTCTGGTTCCACAGGTTTTCGTCGCCATACCGTTCCAGATTTCAGGGACGAAGTTTACGGCGGGCGCGGGGGTGGTGGAATATGCGAACGCCAATTATTTTTACGCGAACAAAACCGCTTTCAGCAGGAACATCGATTATACGACCATGCCCATTTCCGCCAACCCCAACCCCGAGCGTGCCGATTGGCGGGCCGATACGCGCTCGCGCGACGGGTCCATACGCGGCTACGGCGGCGCCCTGTCGGCCGCAATCGCAAAAAATGTGACCGTCGGCGTCAGCGGAATCTATTTCTCCGGAACCATAGATGACGCGCAAAGCAGGGAAGGGTACGGAGAATTATGCTTTTTTTCAAAGGATTTCCGCTATACCGAAAATCCGTACGGCATGACATGGCAGGGGTCATCGACCATCACCGGCTTGGAGATGACGGTCAGCAGCGTCTATCGAACAAGGAATCTCATGTTCGGTCTTTCCGTCAAACCGCCGACCCAAATCAATCGTGATTTCACGACCACCGGCGACAGCACGCGCGGCGCAGTCACCGTCGCGTTGCCTCGGGACAATGGAAGCGATCAGCTCACCCTGCCGTTTCGCGGCACGATCGGCGTCGGCATCGCCCCCCGGCCGAACGTGCTCGTCGGCGGTGAATATGAATATATTCCGTATGGATCGGCGGAATATACCGATAAGAACGGCAGAAAATCAAAACCATGGCTCGATTGTTCCGGCTTCCGACTGGGGCTGGAATACCTGCCGGTCGCCTCCGTTTCGGTGCGCTTGGGTTACCAGGTCAAGTCGGAAGTGTTCGAGCAGCAGGGAAATGCCTTGGTCGGCGAGCCGGTTTCTTATACCGTGTATTCCGCGGGCATCGGGGTCCGCGTGCTGAGGAATATCCATCTCAATATCGGGTATGAATTTATGAACATGCAATACGAAGACAATTGGTACCTGAACACCAATATCAATAAAGAAACGCGAAAAACTTTGTTCGGAGGCGTTTCATACTCGTTGAAATAACCAAACGGCCATGTTATCGTATTTATTCATCATCATCAAAGGAGGAGCAAGATGGGAGATCTAAAGCGTTTCCTGGCAATCGCCATGTGCGCGGGCTCGCTTATGGCGCAGTCCAATGGTGATTACCAGACGGTGAAATCCGGAAACTGGAATGACGTTTCCGTATGGCAGGTGTTCACGGGAGCATGGACTGCCGCGACCACTTCGCCGGATTCGACAAGTAAAATGATCTCGATTCTTCCGGGAGATACCGTCACCGTGACCGCGGATGTCGGCGTCGACTCGGTGTTCGTTCAATCGGGCGGTTCCGTCATCGTGAAGGCGGGCGTCACCTTGACCGTCGCCTACAACAACGACAGGCAGAACGGCCTCGCACTTCTGGGGCCCGAAGCCATGCAGGTGTACGGCAAATTAAAGAACACGGGCAGAATCACCGGGAGCAGACTTCCCCGGACCGTCGATTTTGACCCTGCCGTGGATACCTTGGTTGTTAAATACGGCGGCGTGATAGAGCACGCAAGGAACGGCGGCGATGTTCCGATTGCCAAGTGGGAAGAAGGCTCCACATTTCTGGTTACGGGGCTTACGGCCAATTACTTCGGTTCCCAACCCCAAAACTATTATAACGTCGTATGGAATTGCCCCAAACAAACGAGGGGAGACGGCCGTCTCAATATGTACCGCAACCGGGTTCGCGGCGATTTTATCGTCGAGAGCAACGGCACGCAGGTTGGCGGGGACAGGGACATCCGCCTGTGCGACAGTTTTCCGACAAGGGCAACCGTGTATGAAGACACGGTATGGTTTGACGGCAATATCATCTTGAAAACGGCGCCGGCCGGTCAATGGTCCAGATTGGCCATCAGCGGAGGCGGCAATACCAAGGCAGTTTATGTTCTTATCGTGAAGGGGAATATTATCATAGGGGATAGCTGCGTTTTTGGCAGAACCAACAGCCAGGCCCAAAATCGTTTGTATTTACAGGGTGATCTGACGGTGGCTCCGGGCGGAACAATCCGAACCGGTCAAAACAACCCCTATCAGCAAAAAATCTTCATTTTCAATAAAAAAGGCACGCAAAAACTGACCATCGGCGATGGAACGGGGCATAGCAGCTATAAGTATACGGTCGGCGGCCCCCTGTCATTCCAGGTTGCTTCGGGCACCACGCTCGACATCGGAACCAGTAAAATTCCCAAAACCACTACGGGTTTCTTTGTCATCGACAACGGAGGCGCGGTAAAAATAACCTACGGCGCAAACAGCGGGTCCATTTTAAGCACGGGCGAAAGCTGCGTTGTGGACGCAAACCATGATACTTTGGGCGGCGCTGCCACGGCAAACGGCAATTCCTGCGTCTTTGCTAGAAATGTCGTGGGCACGGGTACCATCACTTACGCGGCCGCCGCGCCGCCGGTCAGCGATCCGGCCAAGGCGATCACGCGCGCATGGACCATCACACCGTCCGCCGGCATCAAAAGCGGAGATCTGGTGGTTTCATACTCCCCGTACGATATTCCGGCCACGGCCGCGGAGTCCCGGTTTGTCACCATGAAATATGCGGGCGCTGGAACGAAATGGGTCAACCGTGGACCGGTCAATGCCATCATCGACGAGGTTTTCGGCACTGCGACATACACCCACAGCGACACGATGCTGAACGTCAAGGATCTCGGCGGCGTGTGGTCGGTGGGCGATTCGTCGTTGACCACCAAGGAAGTCGCCTCCACCGATTCGGTGTGCTGGAGGGTTCTCACCCAACCGGAATTCGGAAAAGTATGGAATTCTCAAGATTTTGGCAACGTCATCGGAGACAGCCTGAGGTTTGCGGATATCACCAAATTGGAAGGATGCCCCGCTCCGACGATCGGCGGAACCTATATCGCGCGGAGCGGTTCATGGGGAATCGGCATCAGCGGCGATCCCGACAGCAGTTTCAATGTGGCGAGAATCGATTGGCGTACCGGCGTCACTTATCCGGGGCAGACAGCAGCCGGATGGCCGGGCCTTGCCACGGATACGCTGAACAACGTTTGGGTTCAATTCAAGGTTTCGCCCAAGGCGGGGTACAAATTCAACGTGAATTCGGTATCGTTCGACGTATCCGGAGCCGGCAACACTACCATGAGGGCAAAGGCCTTTATTTCGACCGATCCGACCTTCGCCACCAAGACGCAAATTTACGCTTCGGCCGCAAATCTGGGATCGTATGTTTTCGACTACGTGCTGGCCACGCAGTTGAACGTGGCCGTGGAGAACGGCAAGTCGTTTTACCTGAGAATTTATCCGTGGCAGCATGATCAAACCGCGGCCGCGGCCAGCAAAAGGGTTATGGTCAAGCGGGTGTGGATCAAGGGAATCGCGACGCCGTCCGCGTCCGTCGGACAGGAATTGGCGGGAACCCCGAACGAGTTCAAGCTTCACAACGCCTATCCGAATCCGTTCAACCCGACCACCCATATCAAATTCGAACTTCCGGTCGCCTCGAAAGACGTGACTCTGAGAATCTACAATCTTCTCGGGCAGGAAGTGGCTACCCTGTTTGACGGGCACAAACAGGCCGGTTCGTACGAAATCGCGTTCGACGCATCCAACCTGGGTTCGGGCCTGTATTTCTGCCGCCTCCAGGCTGGGAACTCGGTCGACGTCAAGCGGTTGATGCTGTTGAAGTAAGGAGAGACCGTCGTCTCTCGTTTATTAAGGATTGAACATATTGCCCGCACGCCTGCTTTCACGCGAAAACGGCGAAGGACGTGCGGGCAATATAAATAAAACGAATATAATTTATTAAAGAAAAACAATAAACAGAATCCTTAAAAATTTTTCCATTCATCGGAACCAATCGGAGGTTCGTATGAAAAAACGTTCTTATCTGGTATGCATGTATCTTTTACTGGGGTTGGTCCTCTTTTCGGAACAATCCTGGTCGCAGGGCAAAATTGTCGGCAAAGCAAAAGACGGCAAAACGGGGGAAGCGCTTGTCGGCGTGAACATCATGCTTGTCAACTCCTCCTTGGGCGCCGTAACGGACCAGGACGGGGAATATACCATTCTAAACGTGCCTGTCGGAACCTATGCCCTGCAGGCGAGCTATATGGGTTATTCCAAGGTAAGAAAAACTTCCGTGGTCGTTTCACAGAACCAGACGACGCGAATAGGTTTTGATCTGGACCAATCGGCCATTGAAACGGAAACGGTTACGATCGTGGCTTCGCGGGACATTCTGCACAAAGAGATCTCGGGAAGCCAGACCGTCGTGCAGGTCGAACAGATCAATGAAACGCCCGGCGTGGTCAAACTGGAGGATTTTTTGGCCAAACAGGCCGGTATCACACGATCGGCGGGGA
>JBFZEN010000107.1:0-5244 GCA_041306805.1 bacterium | reverse complement strand
GGGCAGCGCTTTCCGCGGCCTGGCCGACGATTGGAGCGCGATATACTTCAATCCCGCCGGCATCACCCAATTCGGCAAATGGCACATCGGCGGTTCCCTGGGTATGATCATGCCCAGGGGCAGCTACCAGGCCTATGCCTATCCTTCGCAGCCGTTCACCGGCATGTCGACCGTTGCGGTGGATGCCACGGCCAGGAATTTCGCGGTTCCGGCGTTCGGTATCTTCTACAAACCTGCCGAGAAGCTGTCCGTTGGACTGGGCGTATGCGCCCCGTTCGGATTGGGAACGGAATGGGATATGATCAGCGTGCCCGCCAGCTACGGCAACGCCACCGCTATTTCCAAGGAGAAGGAATTTTACAGCGACCACATGGTAATCGATATCATGCCGACGGTGGCCTACAAACTGACTGAAAAGCTTTCCGTGGGCGTCGGCTTGAAGTATTCCTGGGGAAAAATGACTTTAGACCAGGTCCTGCTGCCTTTGACCAGCGTCATCGCCTATCAACAATTCGGCGGAACGGTGCCCCTCGCCACAATCAACACCCTACTTGGCGGGATCGCCCTCGCTGGACAGGCAATACAACAACCCGTAAATCCTTATCGCCTCATCGTAGAGGAGAATCTTGAAGGAGACGGTTCCGCGTACGGCGCCAATGCCGGCCTCCTTTTCAAGGCCTCGGAGAAACTTTCGATAGGCGTTTCAGGAAGGTACTCCACCGACCTGAAGCTCAAGGGCGACTTTAAATTAACGGCGGGTGTACCCAGCTTCGCACCGCAGATTGCGGCTCTGGTCGCGGGTGGACAATTAGACGCGGCTACAGCCGGGCTTCTGAACGGCGCCTTCAATGGCAAAAACCTGTCACTGACCAACATTAACGACGTGGAAGCCGACCTGCCCCTGCCCTGGACCATAGGCGCAGGCATTGCCTTCAAGCCGACTTCCCGCTGGACGATCACGGCCGACGCATCGCTGACCGACTGGAGCTCGTGGGACAAGATCGAACTCAAGCGGAAAGGCGAAACGATCAACGAGATCGATCTGGGCTGGAAGAACACGATCGAGCTGGGCGCAGGCATCGAATTCCTGGCCATGCAGAAGGAAGGCAGTAAACTCTTCCTGCGGCTGGGCGGTTACACCGTCGATTCGCCTGTCCCTGATTCGACAATGAACCCGACTTTACTCGATCCCGCGCGTCGCATCCTGGTGACCGGCGGCGTCGGCGTCGTCATGGGCAAGCTCACGGTGGACCTGGCATATGAGCGCGCGATCTTCGCGGACAAGGACATTCCGGCCGCTGATTACAAAATCGGCGTGGAAGGTTATCCCATGAATTACGCCGGCAAGTATAAATTCAACGCCAACGTGTTCACCCTCGGATTGGGGTGGTCTCTGTAAACCGATCGGCACCGGGGTTCCATATTCCCGGACTATCGCATACAAACGGGAGGCCGGATTTGGAATTCCGGCCTCCCGTTTTTTGTAAAAGCCGTGCCGCTTCAACTTGCCATACGCTCCGGGTGACGATTCACGGTTTTAAGATCTTTCGTCAATAAAAAAGTCCCTCACGCAGAAACAGGCAAAGGGACTTTTTAAATGGATCTTCCTTCAATTATTTCAACAGTGTCATCCTTCTTTGCTGAACGAACGACCCCGCCTCGATCTTAATCAGATATACGCCCGACGGAACGGCCTGGCCTGACGCATCATGGCCGTCCCATTGCGCTTCATGGTGTCCGGCGGGCATTTTCGCCTCGACCAGAATTCGGATCTGTTTTCCCTGAAGGTCGAATACGCTCAACCGGACATTTTCCGGAGAGGGCATCTGGTATCGTATGGTCGTCCCCGGATTGAAGGGATTGGGATAATTCTGCAGCAATGCGAAAGTCTCCGGTTTTTCCGCCGCTTGTTCGTCGACACCTGTTGTCCTGATATCGATCTTGAACGGCTTATTGCAGGGGGTTTTGTTCCCCTGATTATCGAGCGCGGTCACGCCCCAATAGAACACGCCTGAAGCCTGGGTCATCATGTAAATGGTGGTATCCATCAGATCGGTCACCATGGTGCTCCCCGAACCGGGCGTGGACCCGGGGCCGATAAAAAAGCTGTACCGCACGGCGTCGCCGGGATCCGGGTCAGTCGATTTTCGCCACACAAAACGCAGAAGGTTCTCGAAATTGACTACAACAATGTTGTCCGCCGGAGACACCAGCGGAAAAGTGCTGGGAGAATCGGCAACCGGGAGCACCTTGACCGTAATCGTGTCTTCGTCCGACATGCCCACGGGATCGGTGACCCTGACGATGATATTCTCGGTGCCGCTCCAGTCATTGGAAGGTTTGAACGTGATGCTTTGGGACGAAATGTCGAGCGCCAGCGTAAAATGAGGAGCATTGAGCAATTCATATTTCAAGGTGGGAAGGGCGTCGTTTCCATCGCTGATGAATTTGCCCAGCCAGGTGAATGAAAATCTAATCTCCCCGTCTTCCCACAGCGTGGTGTCCGGAAGGGAGGCCACGGTCGGCGGCACATTGGGTGTTTTGAATTTGGCCGTGATGTTCTTGGCCCCGTTCATGACTATCGTAAGCGGATTGGCCGTGCCGCCGGCGTCCCCGCTCCATCCGGTGAATGAATAGGTGGGATCAAGGATAGTGTACTTGGCCTGGACAGATTTGGAGAGATCGTACCAGGGACCGGCGGGAGTGACGTCCACGCGCGCACCGGGCGCGGGATAGGGGGATGTCGTCATGGTCAGTTTGTACTGCTGTTTCCATCCCGCTTTCTGTTCGATCGGCCCGTCCACCTTGAGATTGACGGGATTGGTCGATCCGGTGTATGAGCCGCTTCCCGTCCCCGTCCATCCGTTGAATTTTTGCCGGATTCCGCCCGTTTGTTCCACCGCGGTATCCACACGGACCGTGGTTTGCCCGCCTCCGGCGAACCACCCGCCGCCCGAGGGCGTTCCATAGTCGGTCTGTACGTTGACATAGTACAATGCGTTGAATTTCGCCGTGAGCGTGACGGGGTTTGCCGGCACCGTGATTTGATGCTCCATGGCTCCGCTGTCATTCCAGTTGTTGAACGTATACTTGGCGGTTACGTTGTCGCCCTGCGACGCGATGGTGCCGATTTGGTGTTTTTCTCCGGAAAGCCAGGTGTATCCTGCCGGCGAAACCACTTGAATTCCGTCCACGATTAATTTCAATCCGGTGGGATCGGTCGTCAACAAAACGCTTCCTTTTTTAAAACGTGCGACGATATTTCTGGTTTTCTTGACGACAAGCATGAGCGGATTGGAACTGCCCGTGGTATCGCCCCCCCACTCGAAGAATCCATATCCGTTTTGAACGGACCCGACGGCGTTCAGCCTGAGCGTATCCAGAGCCGTTCCCCATCCGCCGGGCTTGTTCACCGGCGTCACACTGCCTGATCCGTCGGGATCAATGCTCATGGCAATCCAGTACTGCGTTTTCCAGACCGCTTCTTCCTTGACGGGTCCCTGAATCACGACGCTTTTGAGAATATCCTTGCCCGTGTAACTGCCCGTCCCCGTTCCATCCCATTTGATGAAACGATACCGGCTCGTTGCATTGATCGCCACAACCGAATCGACGGAGAACGATGCCGCCGCCCCGGCGGCGTACCATCCTGCACCCTTGGGATTTCCCATCGTGGAAACGACTTGAAGCCGGTATTGTTGAAGCCATTGAACTGTTTCCGTAACGGGCGCATTCATGGTCAAATTGAAGGAAGGGTTGGCGCCGGTATAAGCGCCGGTTCCCGTTCCCGTCCATTGGACGAAACGCCATCGGTTGTCCGCATTCACCGCAGCGACCGTATCCACGGAAACCGCCGCCCGGGCTCCCGCGTTGTACCAGCCCACGCCCCTGGGAGAACCGTAGGATGAGACGATGTCAAGATAATATTGCGTGCTCCATTCCGCGGTCTCGACGATCGGAGCATTCATGACCACGGTCACGGGATTGGTGGTTCCGGTATAGGATCCTGTTCCCTGGCCCACCCATCGGATGAAACCCGACCGGGTGCCGGTCCCGCCGCTCTGGGCCGTGTCCACCGATACCTGCACGGAGGTGCCCCCGTTGTACCACCCGGTGCCCTGGGGATTGCCGAAGGCACTCTGTACCAGAAGCCGGTATTGCTTCGCCCCCCAGACGGCGGTCTCCGTGATCGGCCCGTTCACCTGGAACGTGGGTTTGATGTGGGTGCCGCTGTATGAGGCATTTCCGGATCCTTGCCATCCTTCAAACCGGTACCGGGACGTGCCGGCCTGATCGACGACCTGCGAATCGATGTTGATGGTCGCGTATGTGGCCGGGTCGTAATAACCTTCGCCTGTCGCGTGACTGCTGGCCATGCCACCGTCCTCGATGTTCACGTAATACTGAAGTTTGTAATTGGCGGTGATGGTCTGCTGTCCCGATACGGTAATGGTATGGGCTTTGGCTCCGCCGTCGTTCCAATTGACCCAGGCATACCTCTGTCCGTTGATTTCGCCCTGAACATAAGGCGCCTCGATCTCATGCGACGATCCGGTGGCGCAGTAAAAAGTCTGCGGGGAAGAGTACATGGTGCCGTCGAATTTGACCTGCCAGTTCTGCGGGCTGGTCTGAACGGTGATGGGCACGCCTACGTTCACGTCCACGGTGGTTGATTTGGTGTCCGAGCCGCCGTCATCGTCGGTGACCTTCAGCCCGATGGTATAAGTGCCGACGGAGGTGAATGTTTTTTGCGTGTTGCTTCCCGTGGCGTCGTCATATTGTCCGTCATTGTCCAGGTCCCAGGCGTACGTCAAAACATCGGCCGAACCCGGATCGGTGGCGCTGCCGTTAAATGAGATCGGCAGATTGACGACACCCTGGTACGGTCCGTGGATGTTGGCCGTCGGATTGACATTGCTGATGGTGGCCACAGCCTGGTCCGTGCCGCTGCCCTTGCCGTCGTTCACGGTCAGGGTGACCGTGTGGGCTCCGTTGTCGCCGTAGGTATGAGAAACGTTCTGGCCCGTGGCCGTGCCTCCGTCGCCGAAATTCCAGGAGTATGCCAGCACGTCCGACGTCCCGGGATCGGTGGCGCTGCCCGAGAAACTGATGGAAGACCCTTCGTTGCCGCTTTTATCGGAGCCGGCATTGACCGTCGGAACCACGTTGTTGATGGTGACGGACACCTGTTTGGTGCCCGTTCCGTTGTCTTTGTCCTTGACGGAAAGCGTGGCCGTGTAGGTG
>JBFZEN010000106.1:0-4294 GCA_041306805.1 bacterium | reverse complement strand
GAACACCCTGGCGCATTGAAAGTATTGATCCGAATGCAGCCCTGACGTCAGAATGAAATGCCCTTCCATCAGCGCTCCGCTTTCCCGGAATATTTTCAGGATTTCTTCTTTGTTTAACGCCATGCGGCAAATCCGCCTTTCATTGATTACAGCGTGAAATTGACAAATGTTTCTCCGCCCAATATCTTTTAATGAGGTTTACCGCTATCAAGGACCTTCGGTCTGAGATCGTTCATCTGACATCTGAGATCTCTTCTCCAGGAATCCGGCACTAAAAACCGATTGCCAATCACCCATGACCATTCCTATATATCCACTTTGAACTTGGAACTTGTAACTCATTTTTTGCCGACTGCCTGCTGTTTGCCGCCGACTTTCTTTAGACGGATTTCATTGATTCTGTCTCTCATTTTCTCTGCTTCCCTCCCGGCCGCTTCCGCGAAGTCCGGACCCGGCGAGGCATAGAGAATGCTCCGGCTGGCGTTGATGATCGCCATTTCCCCTTTACCGTCCGTCCCGCCCAGAACCGAGGCTTCAAGGTCGCCTCCCTGGGCGCCCACGCCGGGGATGAGCAGGCACAATTCTTTCGCGATCGAACGGATGTCTTTCAATTCATCCGCTTTCGTGGCCCCGGCCACGAGGCCGCAATTGCCCCTGGAGTTCCACTGCACGGTTTTCTCCGCAACCAGCTGGTACAGCGTTTTGCCTCCTGATGAGAGGTACTGAAAGTCCGCGGCGCTGGAATTCGACGTCAGGCAGAGAATGAAAGCCCCCCGGCTCTCGTCCGAGATGAACGGGACCACCGCGTCAAAGCCCATGTAGGGATTGACCGTCACGGCGTCGAACCCCAGATCAAAGAGCGCCTTGGCGTATTGCCCGGCCGTGGAACCGATGTCTCCGCGCTTGGCATCGCCGATCTTGACGACGTCGCCGGGCATGGCGGCCACGGTGCGCCTGAGAATGTCCCACCCTTCCGTTCCCAGGGCTTCGTAAAAAGCCAAATTGGGTTTGAACGCCAGGGCTGAACCGCTCGTGGCTTCGATGACGGCCTTGTTGAATTCGAAGATCCGGTCGGTGCCGCGGACGGATGACGGAATTTTTTCGGGCACCGTGTCAAGACCCACGCAGACCAGGGAATTTTTCCCCCTGATGAGCTCGCGGACCCTGTCGTTAAACCGCATTGAAAACCTCCTTGAAAACGCCGGCAGCCGCGGCGATTTCCTCCCGGGTCACATCCAGGTGGGTCACCGCCCTCAAGCGCCCCGGACCCGTGGCGATCACGAGCACCCCCCTTGCCTTCAACGCCTCGACGGCCGAATCGGCCGTCCATTTCGGACCGGCCACGTCGATGAAAACCATGTTGGTCTGCACGGACTCCATGTCCACGCCGAGACCGGGAAGGGCGCGGACCGATTCGGCCAGGTCCTTCGCCTTGGCATGGTCCTCTTTCAGGCGGCCGGCGTTGTGTTCCACGGCATAGAGCCCCGCGGCGGCCAATATCCCCGCCTGCCTCATCGCGCCCCCGAACACCTTTCTGAACCGGTGCGCCGTCCGGACGAATTCCCTGCTTCCGGCCACGAGCGACCCGACGGGCGCGCCCAGTCCCTTCGAAAAGCAAACCGTGACCGAATCGAAATAAACGGCGTATTCCTTCATCGGAATCCCCGTGGCCGCGGACGCGTTCCACAGGCGTGCTCCGTCGAGGTGCAGGAGAATGCCGCGCCGGTCGGCCATTTTTCTCATCGACCGTATCGTGTCGATCGGCCATATCGTGCCGCCGGCCCTGTTGTGCGTGTTTTCGACGACGATCAGGCGCGTCTTGGGGTGGTGCACGTTTTCAGGGCGTATCGCGGCCTCGGCCTGCTCCGGCGTGAACACGCCGCGCCTGCCCGGAATCGGAAAGAGCTGCACTCCCGACAAAAGCGCCGGGGCCCCCGCCTCGTAATTGAACACGTGCGAATCGGACTCCACGACCACCTCGTCCCCGGGCCGGGTATGCGCCTTGATCGAAACCTGGTTGCCCATGGTTCCCGACGCCACGAACAGGCCCGCTTCCTTTCCCAAAAGGGCGGCGCATTTCTCCTGAAGCAGGTTGACCGTGGGGTCTTCCCCGAATACGTCGTCGCCCACCTCGGCCGCCGCCATGGCCTGCCGCATGCCGGGCGACGGTTTGGTTACGGTGTCGCTTCGCAAATCGATCATCCGTGCTCATCCTCTTGTCTTGGATATTGAATTTTATCATAATTCACGGAAAAAAACAAGGGGAAAAAGAGAGTTACAGGTTGCAGGTGTCAAGTTACCAGTTGCCGGAATGATGTGCTTTAATCCATATTTTTTCAACTTGCAGCATGTAACTTGAAACTTGGAACTTGTTTTCCCTTACACCGATGCACGAAGCACGATTCCCCTTTACCCTTGACAAGCTCGAACGGGTTATGTAAATTAAAAAAACAGATGCTCTTGCGAGGCAAAATGAACATTCGATTTCACAATGCCGTACGGAACGTCACGGGAACCATGCACCTGCTCGAAGTGGACGGCCGGACCATTCTTCTCGACTGCGGCCTGTTTCAGGGAAGGCGGCAGGAAGCCGTGGACCGCAACAGCCGGCTGCCCTTCGACGCCGCAGCCGTGGATGTCATGGTGCTTTCACACGCCCACATCGACCACAGCGGCAACATCCCCCGGCTCGTCAAGGACGGATTCCAGGGCCGCATTTACTCCACCCGCGCCACCCGGGACCTGGCCACGGTCATGCTGCGCGATTCCGCGCACATACAGGAAAAAGACGCCGAATTCGTGAACAAATGGCACAGGAAAAAAGGCCTTCCCCTGATCACGCCGCTTTACACGATCAAGGACGCCGAAAATTGCGTGGACCGTTTCACGGGCATCGGGTACAACGAACCGGTGGAGATATCCCCCGGCGTCCGCCTGACCTGTATCGACGCCGGCCACATCCTCGGCTCCGCCATCGTGCTGCTGGACGTGCGGAGAAACGGGCGGCCATTCCGGATCGCCTTCACGGGCGACCTGGGGCGAAAAAACCTGCCTGTGATACGAAACCCGTTTCCGTTGGACGCATGCGACGTGTACATCACCGAATCGACTTACGGCAACAGGGTGCATGATTCCATCGCCGACATGAAAACCGAGCTGCTCGACACGGTGAAAAGCACCATCAAGCGGGGCGGCAAGGTCATCGTACCCGCCTTTTCCGTCGGAAGAACCCAGGAACTGGTGTATTTCCTCCACGAACTGTTCAAGGAGGGCACCCTCCCGAACATCCCCATTTTCGTGGACAGCCCCCTCTCGGTCAACGTGACGGAGGTGTTCCGGCGCCATGCCGACTGTTTCGACGAGGAAACGCGCAGCCTGTTCCTGTCGGCCGACGAGGACCCGTTCGGATTCAACCTGCTCCGGTACGTGCAGAACGTCGAGGAATCAAAGAAACTGAACGAAATGAAGGATCCCTGCGTCATTCTTTCGGCGTCGGGCATGGCCGAAGCGGGGCGCATTCTGCACCACCTCCGCAACAACATCGGCGACCCTAAAAACACGGTCCTGGTCGTGAGTTTCATGGCCGAGCACACGCTTGGCCGCCGCATCGTCGAGCGCGCGCCGGAGGTCAAGATTTTCGGGGAAATGGTGCCGCTCAAGGCCCGGGTGGTCACGCTGAACGGCTTCAGCGCCCATGCCGGCAGGGACGAACTGCTCGATTATTTCGGCGGGCTTGACCAACGGCGCCTGCAGAAAGTGTTCGTCGTCCACGGCGAATCGCCCCAGTCGGAAGCGCTGCTGGAAGGGATCAAGAATACGGGAATGACCGGTGCGATGATTCCCGAGGAAGGGAAACCGTACGAGTTATGAGAGAAGTTCTGAGTTCTGGGTTCTGAGTCCTGGATTCAGAATTCCGAATTTCAATCTTTTAAGAAAACCCTGTGTCCCCAAGATCGGAACAACTGGTATTTTCTTGTTTGTTTTTCTTTCCCCTTTTTGCCAGCCATACTTCCCATAATTGGAAAATCTCAAGACAAGGGGTGGAGCTTGTCCCGCGAAGTCACGGTTTTTGGGACGAGCGGGACCGCGAGGTGTGTGGCCGGGTGGATTGAAAGTAAATCTGATTTTAATAAAAAACGGGCGTGCAAAAAGAAAAGTTTCTTTTGGGCACTTTTCTTTCTAAAAGTTCCTATATTAAAATAGCAAATGCCCCCTCGCTGTAGTATCTTTTTAATAAGATACGAAGACATAGTCAAACACAGTCAAGGAGGCATTATGCGGTACTACAAAGATA
>JBFZEN010000105.1:0-11155 GCA_041306805.1 bacterium | reverse complement strand
TCTGGGATCAAAAAATGGTGGAATCCTATACATGGGATTTATGGGGCGCCGCATTCATCATAGGCTCTGGATGCGACGACGATGCCTTCGACAATTTCAGGAGTTCGCTGATACTCATGGGAAGGGCCGTTTTCGGGAACGCGGTCAATGATCCGGACACCCTGGCGGTCGTCGCCGGAGGCGGCGAAGCCGGAATCTGGTTTCATGAAGGATATCAATATATAGCCGGCGAAGCCTACCGTCAAAAGGCCGGGGAAGAGCCGCCCGAAAGCAGTGCCGCCTTTCCGGATGAACCGGCAGGCGAGTCATGGTCTGAGAACGATCTGGAAGGCCGATTTCCCGCATTGTATGAAGCGTTCAACGGTTCCTGAACGACTCGACATGCGGCGGAATTCTCGATAAAACAATGATACCCTGTTTCCGGAACGGTGGTTATGGCACGGGTATCATAGACCGCGTTTATATATTTGTAGAATTTTCAATCAACAAAAGGTTCCCTCATGAAAAAATCAATCTCGATCCCGCTCATCCTGGCCGGAACCGTCCTTATTCACTGACCTGCCGGCGGCCGCTGTTTTATCCGTCCAAAAGAACTCGGACGGCGTCACGCTGAAACTGAAGCAAGGCACACTGAAGCTTCAGGTGTTCTCGCCCCGCGTTGTCCGCGTCACCTACGGGTTGAACGACACCCTGCCCGAATTGACAAGCTTCAGCGTCATTGCCAGACCGGGGAAGGTTCGATGGAGGCTGTCGGAAAATCCACATGTCCTGAGCCTGAACGCCGGTGAACTGGTCGCATGCGTCAGCCGGGCGGACGGAGAGGTTGTTTTCCGTGACAAGTCGGGTTATCATCTGCTGGCTGAAAATATGGACGGAAGGCGACTGTCGCCCGTTGATTCCGGAAACGGAAAAGCCATGCGCAGCAGGCAGGAATTCTTCCTGCAGGCCGATGAAGCCATTTTCGGCCTGGGCAACCTGGCCGAGCTCGAAGATGCCAAAGCCGTGTACCCGCCGATCTACCCCAACGTGTACCCCAGGGGCGAGGGCAGGTGGTACGACCCCTTCAGCGCCGAAGGCCGGCGCATCTACTGGAAGCAGATCTCAAAAAACCTCTTCTCGCGCGGCTTCGACGGCTGGTGGCTCGACGCCAGCGAGGCGGAGCTGGGCGGCAAGTGGGGGCGGATGCGCGAGATCGCCACGGCGGGCGGCCCCGGCGCCGGCGTGTTCAATACCTATCCGCTTCTGCACACCACGGGAATCTATCAGGGCCAGCGGGTGGAATCATCGGACAAGCGCGTGTTCATTCTAACGCGTTCTGCCTGCCCCGGCCAGCAGCGCAACTCGGCCGTCACCTGGTCGGGCGACACCGAGGGCAAGCGGGAGATTTTCAGGAACCAGATTCCCGCCGGTCTCAACTTCACGGTCACGGGCATTCCCAAGGAAATCTGGCGCTTCGGCGAAGCAACGCAAAAGATCATGGCCGATTACATCCATCTGCGCTGCCGCCTGCTCCCCTATATCTATTCGGTGTCATGGATGGTTACGGACAACGATTACACGATGATGCGCCCGCCCGTGATGGATTTCCGGCGGGACCGTCAGGTCCACGGCATCGCCGACCAGTTCATGTTCGGCCCCGCATTGATGGCCAACCCTGTGGTCAAGCCCGGCGCGGACTCGAGGGATGTTTATCTTCCCTTTGGCGCAAATTGGATTGACTTCTGGACCGGCGAGTCTTATACGGAAGGCCGGTCGATCCCGTGGAACTGCGCGTCTACCGCGGTTCGGACGGCTCTTTCACTTTGTACGAGGACGAGGGCGACGGCTACAAGTACGAAAAGGGCGCATACGCCACTGTCGAATTCGATTGGGATGAACGGAAACAACAGCTGACCATAGGCAAACGCCGCGGAAAATTCCGCGGCATGCTCAAAGAACGCACATTCAACGTGGTATGGGTGTCGCCCGGCCGTGGCGCGGGTATCCCGTTAACGGAAAACCCGGATCTGGTCTTGCGTTACCTGGGAAACGAATTGAAGGTGAGGGTCAAAGGCGGCGGTCTTACCGGATCGGAACCCGGATCACGGTAAGCGAATACGGTTTGAATTCAAACATGAAACGACCGCCGGAAACGGGAAAGGCCGTTTCCTCCGGATGGATCTTCTTCGGTTCCTGCAGGGAATTCTCGTCCGTCAATTTTTTGGACCTCAACAGGACCACTTTCGCCTGCCTGCCGATCCGGGCGGCACCCTTCAGCTCGAGAACCGCCTCAAGCGGGGCGCCGGCCGCGTTCACCGCCTTCACGATCGCCTCTCCGGTCTCCTCGTCGAACGACGCGCTGACGTGGAATGACTTCGTCTGCGCATCCGGATCGGGCGCGCCTTCGACCCCGGTCTCGACGACCTCGGCCTTCAACACATGCGAACCGCGGTTGAGGCTGAACGCCTGCTGTACGTAATAATTGGCGCTGCCGTATGCGTTCAGGTTGTCGAACCAGATCAGGTCCGGACGCCACTGCCAGGCCTGCTCGTGCCCGAACAGGGGCGCGTAGCAGCTCATCCTCACCAGGTCCGCGTTCCGCTCCAGCCCCGTCATGAACGCGGCCTCGTACAGGGCGCATTTCCACGAATTCCGGTTTTCGGGGCTGGTCAGGGCCACGCTCAGCGACGCGTATTCCCCCACGAACACTTTGGGCCCGCTCCGGTCGTACGCGTCGTACCATCCCGTGTTCTGCAGGAACCACTCCGGGGCGCGGTAGAAATGTTCGTCCACGATTTCGGGTTTGAGTTTCCGCCACTCGGACCACAGATAGGCGACCTCCGCGTTGCCGTCCGGAAAGATGGTGGCGTCGGAGCCGGTGGCGGCGATGAGCTGCATATCGGGATACTTCGCCTTGATTGCTGACGCAAATTCCTTGTACCGTTCGATATACTGCGGCCCCCACTGCTCGTTGCCGATCCCGATCATCCTCATGCCGAAAGGCGCGGGATGCCCCATTTGGTTCCTGACTTTGCCCCATGGGCTGTCGGCGGGCCCGTTGGCGAATTCGATCAGGTCGAGCGCGTCCTGGATGTAGGGGGCCAGACCGTCCATGGGCACCAGTTCGCCGGTGTTGAACTGGCACGCCATGCCGATGTTGATGATGGGCATGGGCTTGGCTCCGATATCTTCGGCCAAAAGGAAGAATTCGTAGAAACCCAGGCCGTATGTCTGGTAGTAGTCCGGGGCCGGCTTGTGCTTGAATTCGAAGTTCCACCGGTTGATGTTGCAAACCCGTTCGTTGAGGGGGCCGACGGTGTTTTTCCACTGGTAGCGCTGGGACAGGTCGAATCCCTCGACGATACAGCCGCCCGGAAAGCGGAGGAAACCCGGTTTCAGGTCAGCCAGCAGCCGCACCAGGTCGGGCCGCAGGCCGTTTTCACGCTCCTTCCACGTGTCCATGGGGAAAAGCGAAACCATGTCGATGTCCAGTTCCCCGGTCCCCTCGATCCACAGGTTCATTTTTGCCTGGGCATCCGTGCCATTGGATTTCATTTCACATGAATAGGCCCGCCATTCCGCGGTAAATCCTTCGATCCGGGCTTCGGCCAGGATTCGGTTGTCCTGTCCCGCGACTTCGACGCGCATCGCCGAGATGTCTCCCCGCACACCGCGTGCTTCGATGCTGAAGCGGTATTCGGCGCCGTCCCTGATCCCCATCCCCCGGAATCCTTCGTTCGACAAAACAAATCCCCCGCCCGGATCTTCGACGCGGATCCGGGCATGCCGCGGATTGCGCGGCCGTTTCGCGTCACGCAGTATGAATACGCGTCCCTCCGCGCCGGAATTCCTGATGACTTTCCATCCCATCAGCGGCTGTCCGAATTCGAAGGAACGGTTTTTCACCAGTTCGGGATACAGACCGCCGTCCGCCCCGAAATTGATGTCCTCAAAAAAGATCCCCCACATCGCGGAATCGATCTTCGCGCCCGGTTTGTCCGCTTGAACATGGATGGTCGTCATGGTGCGCTCTCGCGGGTAACCTGTTCCCGTATCTTTTCGTTGTAGTACTTGTCGGTGATGAAGTACTTAAGCATCAAAAGCCCCGTGGCGAGATGGAAGACGCCGGGAATGATTGTGAGCAGCAGCGCGATGCCGTTCAACGTGAACGCGCTCTGCACCTTGTCCGCCTCGTAACGGTAGTAGGTGAGTATCCAGCCCACCATTCCGGCGGCCAGGCTCATGCCCATCTTCTGGCAGAACGAAATGCCGCCGAACGCCATGCCGGCCACGCGTTTGCCGCTATTGACCTGGCCGTAGTCCACGGCTTCCGGAATGATGGACCAGAACACCGGCCCCTGCAGGTCGACGATGAAGTTGATCAGAAAGTACAAAACGAAGGCCGCGGCAATATCGCTGGGTCTGACGGCCAGATACATGACCACGCTCAGCGCGAAGGTGGCCAGCTGCGACAAGCGGAAGAGTTTGATCTTGCAGAACTTCTTCGTGATCCACGTGGAGGCGATCATGGAGAGGATGTTGCCGGCGATGCCGGTTGTGATGAAGGCGGCCTGCGTCCTGGCGTCTCCGCCGAGAAAGTATTTGGCGTAGTATAATCCCACGGATCCGCGCATCACGTAACCGATCGTGCTGATCACGCACACGGCGGCCAGCACCAGCCATTGATCGTTGCGGAAGAGCAGGCGGAGCTGCTCCCCCAGCGGCTTCCTGTCGCTTTTGTGCACCACCCGTTCGGTGGTCGTGAAGAAACAGAATATGAACAGCAGCGTGGCCATGCCGGCCATCACCGCCATCGAAACCTGGTAACCCTTCGCGATATGCTCCGGTCCCCACTTGGCCGCAAAGATCGGGACGAACGTGTTGACAAGCAGCGAGGCGGCCTTGGCGAAGAACAGCCGATACCCGTTGGCCGAAAGGCGCTCCTTCGGGTCGGGCGTCAGCACGCCGGGCAGGGAGATGTAGGGGATGACGATGGCCGTGAACACGAGCATCATCAGGATGTACGTCGCGTAGGCCCAGATGAGTTTGCCGGTGTATGACAGTTCCGGCGTCGTGAACACCAGCATGATCGAGATTCCGAACGGTACGGCGAAAACGAGGAAATACGGCCGGTAGCGTCCCCAGCGCGAGGTGTGGCTGTCCGTGTACATGCCCATCAGAATATCGGCAAACGCGTCGATCAGCCGGGGAATGAGCCCCAGCATCGCGATATGGGCGACGTTCAGTTTGAACACGTCGGTATAGAAGAACGTGATGATGATCGCCAGCGCCGACCAGACGACATTCACTGCCGCATCGCCGCTGCCGAAGCCGATTTTCTCGAGAACGGTAAGTCTGGAGGTTTTCATTATTCTGTTCCTTTATTGATTGGATCCATTGATGGATGCTGACCTTCCGGACCACGATGGAGAATGCCTGGCGGTCAATCCTCGAAACGGTCATTCCGCCTGCACGCCGATGTAGCCGTCGAGGCACTTTTCGTCAATCACCGGCCATTGCGCTGCATCCCATTTGATCTCCGCGATCTTCAACCGGTGAAAATCATTGTCCGCCGCCTCATAGGCGTGAAAGACGACATGGTCTTTCCCGTCAAAGGAATAGGCGCTGTTGCCTCCCCACCCGGCCCAATTCCTGTTGCCGGTCAGCACCAAAGTGCCGCCCCCCTCGGCCATGCTCCTGCCGTCCCTGTCCAAATAGGGCCCTCTGATGTCTTTCGACCGCCCGACCATCATCCGGTAGGTGCTGTTTTTGCCGAGGGCGCACAGGCCCCAGGAGACGAAAAGATAATAGGTGTCACCCTTTTTGAAAATAAATGGACCTTCGATCTCGGCGGGTCCCGGTCTTCCGTCGTCAACCAGTACGGAACGCTCTCTCTTGGCGAGGGAATGCCATTCCTCCGGTTTCGCCGCCGCCGTCCAGCTTGAATCCAGTTTGACCAGTTTGATGCCCGACCAGAACGAGCCGAAGGCCATCCAGGCCGTGCCGTTTTCGTCTACGATGACATGGGAATCAATCGCATTCCAAAGATCGCGATTGGGGACGGATTCAAGCACAATGCCCCGGTCTTCCCAACGGTAATCCGGCGAATCCGGGTTCAGGGTCTTGTTGACCGTCAGGCCGACGGCCGAATTGTTCCGGCCCCATGACGACACGCTGTAATACAGGTAGTACGCGCCGTTGCGGCGGATGATGTCGGGCGCCCAGATGTGGCCGTTGAAAAGGCTTGCCACGCTTCTCGCCCAGGACGGCTCGCCCGGGAACACACGCCCCTCCGGCTTCCAGGTTTTCATGTCCCTGGAACTGTAGAACGGGATTCCCGGCCCGCTGCTGAAGAGGGTGTAGGTATCGCCCTCAATGGCCATGGCGGGATCATGCACATCCACCTGTTTGACCGCTTTGGCAGACAGACCTTCGGCGGCGATGGGCGCCGTGCCGGCCGGTGAGACCGCCGCATGCGCCATGCCGGCCAGCACGGCAAATAACAGCATGCGCAGACCGGCTTTCAAAGTATGGTTCTTCTGCATACCAACCCTGCCTTTCATAAAATTGGATTCACCGGGACCCTTCCGATTCTCTGCCTTCGCGGAGGCGGGACAGGGCGACCCCGAGGTTGTTCCGCGCGCTGTACAAGCCGGGATTCAGCTGAAGCGCCTTCTCAAATTGGGGGACGGCCTCGCCGGTTCTGCCCGCCTTCAGCAGTTCGGCCCCGAGGTTGTTGAGAAGATCGGGATTATCGGGATCGGCGCGCAGCGATTTTCTCAACTCAAGAATGGCCTCTTCATGCCTTCCCAGCTGGGCGAGAGCCCCCGCCATGTTGTTGCGGGCGTCGGTGTAATCGGGCCGCGCGGCCAGGGCCTTCCGGAAATGCGAAATCCCCTTCTCGAATTCGTTCTGTTTGCACAGGGCCAGCCCCAGGTTGTTCTGCACCTCGGGAAGACCGGGCCTGATCTTCAGCGCCTTTTCGTAGTGCAGGACCGCGTTCCCGTAATCCCCCCGGACGAAAAACAACGACGCGAGGTCCACGTGCCCCCCGGCGTTTTCCGGCCTGATCCGTACCGCCTCGGACCAATGCCCCGCGGCCAAATCATTTTGCCCCGTTTGCGAATACAGCCGGCCCAGCCGGCTGTGCGCGTCGTATGAATCAGGGCACAGTTTCAGGGCTTCCCCGAATTGCGAGATCGCCTCGCCCGTCTTGCCTTCGCCGGCCAGCCTCTCGCCGTACCGGTTGTGAACTTCCGCCATGGCCTGCGGCGCCAATTGCAGCTTCATGTAATGCGCCATCGCCTCGACGAATCGGCCCCGGCGTTCCAGCGCCTCCGCCAGGTTGAACCTGGCCTTTGAAAAATCGGGTTTAATTCTCAGTGCTTCTTCATAGCAAACCGCCGCCTCGCCCAATTTGCCCTGCCGGGCGAGGGCGAGGCCCAGATTGTGGTGCGACAGGTAGTCGAAGGGAAACAGTTTCAAAACGGACCGGAACATGTCGACGGCCCCTGCCGGATCGCCGCCCGCGTCGAGCAGCAGCATGCCCAGGTTGTTCCGCAGCACCCAGTCGTCCGCGCGGCCCGCGATCGCACAACGGTAGCTTTCCACCGCTTCGGCCAGCGCGCCATGCCCGAGCGTGCCTTTCAGTGAATCGCTTTTCTCGGTCGCGCGCCGCACGGATTCCGCGTTGTCCAGCCTGCCGGCAAACGCGGGCGATTTCATCCTTTCGAGTATTTCCTTTTCAATCCGGTACCTGTCCCACGTTGTGAAAGCCAGGCGCTCCGAGCATTCCTTTTCCGTGGGAATATCCCCCCGGCTTTCCAGCCCCAGAACTTTTTCGGCCTGTTCCATGAGGGCTTTGGCGAGAATGGCGGTGCCCCTGAAATTCGGGTGCACGTGGTCGTAAAAAAGGCCCCCGCCGGGAATCCCGCATGGACTTTCCGATTCGAACGCCTTTTCGGCGTCGGCGAGAACAACGCCCTCGCGGCCTTTCATGCCGGCTATGATTTCATTGATGCGCGCATCCGCGCGGAACCGCAGCGCGTCGAGTTCCCGCGCCCTGGCGTAATAGCCTGCAGCCTGCCGGTGGCGCCCCATCGCCAGGCTGCACCGGGCCATCCGGAACTGCAGATCCGCATAGGTGTCGTCCAAAACGGACGCTTTCAGGTAATTGTCAACAGCCTCCTCGAACCGGCCCGATGATTCCGATTCCACGCCCGCCCTGTAATAATCGTCCCACGCCTGCACGGATGCCTCATTCAAGTCCGAACGGTGCAGCGAACCGAACGGGGCGCAATCCTTCAAATTGACGGCCACCGTCGACACGATGACCTTGGCCCCCGACCGCCTTCCCGCCCCGCATATGTCGCCCAGGTTCTCGCGGAAATGCCCGTACACCGCCTCCATGCGCTTGTCGTCTAAACGCAGCCTGTTCCGGGTGAACATGTCCACGCCGCCCCACGCCTGCGCGCCTCCGGACGGCGTTTTCATCCGCCGGCTCAGGTTCTGCAGCAATTGCCCCGTCCGCGTGGAGCGGACGAACACGTTGGCCCTGATGAAGCCGAGGCTGGACATGAACGGCGCGAACACGGTGCCCGGCCCGTAGGATCCGATCACTTCGTTGTTCCCCATGTAGACGACGAACAGGTCGGGCTTGAGCCTGGCGCAATCCTTCGCAATGGGTAAAACGACATTGCTGTTGATGGCCGTGACGGCCGCATTGATCACTTCAAACCGGGCGCCGGGATGCCGGATCCGCAGCATCGTTTCGAGCATCCGGCTCAGGCCGAACGAGAAGTCCGGGTCGCCCATGGCCGCGGACCCGCCGAGCACGACGATGCGGAACGTCCCGGGCGGTTTCTCCGCGGGCACGGCCAGATGGCAGGACGGCCGGGCCAGCTCGGGCGGAAAAAACCTCAGGCTGAACCTGGGATTATCCGAAAAAACGGACCGGCCTTCCACCCGGCTTCGAACAAAAAATCCCGAAGGGTACCCGTACCCGGCCAGCCTCAAACCGGCTTCGAACAGGACGAAGAACAGGGCCGGCAGAACCACGGCGAGCACGAACATGAAAAGCCATCGGCTGCCCGCGGCGCTTTTTGTCTTCTGTGGTTTCCCGGTTTCGGACAAGCACAACTCCCTTTTCGACCGGCCATTCTTCGCGATGTTCAAAAATAGGATGGTTGAATCAAAATCCAAACACGGAAGAATTTAAAAATGATCCGGATGAAACGCAAATAAAAAGAAAGGGACCGCTCCGTCTCTCCCGCTCCGCCGCGGGGACAATGACGGGCTCACGGGGCGATCCCCTTGTTCTGGTTCAGAAAAATTCAAAAGCGGGTCGGTACCGGCTCACATGATTTCATTCGATTTCCAAAACCACGACGGACTTGGCCGGCAGCGTCACGCTTACCTTGTCTTTTTTCAGCTGAAAATCCTTGAAATCCGCCGGCTGCACCGCGTTCGGATTTTCGAACGTGTTGTGCGCCTGCATGGTCGCCGCGGTCAGCACGCGGCCCGACACTTTTTTCGCCTGCGCGCCCCTCAAATCGCATTCCAGCTTGGCCGCATTGCCGGGATCGAGGTTGCACAGCGAGATGTGCATCTTGCCCGCCTTGTCTTTCGACGCCGAGGCGTTCAGCACGGGAATTTTATCCTCGCCGGACACATAATCCGCGCACTTCAGGTCGACGGGCAGGAGCGTGGCGTCCTGGTGGACCTTGTACATTTCGAAAACGTGGTACGTCGGCGTCAGAATCATCTTTTCGCCCTGGGTCAGCACCACCGCCTGGAGCACGTTGATGGTCTGGGCGATATTCGCCATCTGCAGCCGGTCGCAGTGCTTGTTGAAGATGTTCAGGGTCAACCCGGCCACGAGCGCATCGCGCAGCGAGTTCTGCTGGTAGAGGAAACCCGGATTGGTGCCCGGCTCGACGTCATACCAGGTGCCCCACTCGCCCACGATCAGTCCGACGCGTTTGTCCGGATCATACCTGTCCATGATGCTGCCGTGCCGGGTGACGAGCTCGTCGATTCTCAGCGCCTGCTGAAACGTGACGAACCATTCCTCCTCGCCGAACTGCGTGGCGGACCGGCTCAATTTCATGGAGGACCGGTCGAACACCATGAATCCCATCCTGCCGGGGGCCTGACGGAAAACGCGGGTGTAGAAGTGCAGGTCCATGCCGTTCATCATGGGACGGCGCCGGCCTTCACCCGCCTCCCGCATCAGCACCTCGGTCCATTCGTAATTGTCGCTGTTCGGACCGCAGGCGATCTTGTAGGCCTGAACGTCGCCGTAGTCGCGGACGAAGGACGCGAACTGGCGGTATTCGTCGGCATAGCGCTCGGGCTTCATGTTTCCGCCGCATCCCCAGTTCTCGTTGCCGATGCCCCAGAACTTCACTTTCCAGGGTTTTTCACGGCCGTTCGCGCGGCGCAGGTCCGCCATGGGGCTCTGTCCGTCGAAATTCACGTATTCGACCCACTGGGCCATTTCCTGCACCGATCCGCTTCCCACGTTTCCGCATATCAGCGGTTCGGTTCCCAGCTGTTCGCACAGGTCCAGGAACTCGTGCGTGCCGAAATGGTTGTTTTCCGTGACGCCGCCCCAGTGGACGTTCACGATGGACGGGCGCTTGTCCCTGGGCCCGATGCCGTCCTTCCAGTGGTATGTGTCCGCAAAACAACCGCCCGGCCAGCGCAGATTGGGAATCTGTATTTTACGCAGGGCCGCGACCACGTCGTTGCGTATGCCGCGGGTGTTGGGTATGGGCGAATCCTCGCCGACCCAGATGCCCTCGTAAATGCAGCGGCCCAGATGCTCGGCGAAATGGCCGTACAGGTGCCGGCTGATGGTCTGTTTGCCCAGGTCGGCGTTGACGATCAGGGTATTCGCGGGTTCCACGGCGGAAAGGGTTGCGGCTCCGGCCAGCAGCGCCGCGGCCGACGCGGCAGCCATCCACAGAGCCGTCCGCTTCCGTGAAAGCCGTCCTCTGCATTTAGTGGATTTCATGGGTTCTCCTTTCGATAAAATATGATAAAAACTGGTTTTGGGTTCTGAGTTCAATGTTCCGAGTACCCAGTGCCCATACCAAGCACGGGATTCCTGCAACTTGAAACCTGGAACTTGTAACTCTCCCCGGCACCAAGCACCTTATCCCAGAACCCAGAA
>JBFZEN010000104.1:0-2561 GCA_041306805.1 bacterium | reverse complement strand
TTTTCGGCCGCCGGGGCCGCGGACGCCCATCACGAACATATGCTCGCACAGCCAGCCTTCCTCGGAGGCGCGGCGGATGGCCAGCCGCATGGAGAGCTTTTTGAGCCCCAGGGTGTTGCCGCCGTACTGCGTGTTTGCCGAATAGACGATGTCGTTTTCGCAATCCATGTACACGCGGCGCAGGGCGACGTTTTTACTGACGCCGTTCTCGAGCTCGCCCTGGCTGTGGACGACCTTGAAGAAGCGCGCCTGCGGGCCCAGGCGCGTGAATTCCTCGTAGCCCTGGCGGTACAGCAGGTCGAGGCTGTGCGCCACATAATACGAGTCGGTCAGCTGGCAGCTCAGGTACGAGAAGGCGGAACGCGTCGGGCCGAGGCAGAAAAAACGCACGATCATCGGCCGGCCCTTCATGATGCCTTTCAAAATGCCCCGGACCTCCTTCGTCCCTTCCTCCTTTTCGGTGCTCTCGATGTGCTTTCCGAGGTCCACGCCTTTGGGCAGCAGGAAGAGGGTGTGGTCCTTGTCTCGCGCCTGGTCGAAATACCCGTCGAAATGCAACGTGTGGCCGGCGATGGCCAGGGGAATTTCCTCTTTCGTTTTTACCGATTGACTGCGTATGGTTTCGAGGTCCTGCTTCAAATCGGTCACGATAAACACGGAAGCGGGATCGCATAATTCGACGTAATCGGCGACGAACGCGTAAAGCCCCTCGTTCCGGATGGCGGCGAGTTTTTCAAAATTGTCTTTGTCCAGCCGTTCTTTTAAAAAGGTCAGCGGGGCCGTCGGCATCGGTTCTCCTATCGGATCGCATGGAAACGGATTGAAGCTAACTCAATTTAAAATAAGCAAATAAAAATTCAATTTCAAGTAATAATTATCGGTTCATGAACCGTTCGAAAACGATCGTCAAAGTGTCCGGCCGCTCGACGTAGGGAAAATGGCCGCAGCGGTCGATCAGGACAAGTTCGCTTTCAGGCAGATGTTCATGGATGCGTTCAGAACAGGACGCGGGCAGGGGGTCCCGCTTTCCGTGCACGATGAGGGCGGGAACGCGCACGGCATCGAGCTGGTCGTGGATGTCGTAGTGTTCCATTCCCCTGAACAGCCAGCCGTGGGCGTCGACGTCGATGGATTGCTGCGACAGCTTCACCACGAGGCTGTCGGCCAGCGCGGCGTCGAAGAAGTAGGGACGGAAATAGACCTTGTACCACTGCTCCACGAGGCGCGGGGTCTTGTCGAAACCGGGTACGGAAGAAAGCAGTTTCAACTCGGCGTCGTCTTTTGCCTTTCTGCGCGATTTGATGTTTTGGACGAATTCTTTTTCGTAATCCGCCGACGCGCCGGCCGGAGAAATCAGAATCAGGGACTTCAAACGGTCCGGGTATTTCACCGCATAGAACAGGGCCAGCAGCCCGCCCCACGAGTGGCCCATGAGGTTCATTTTGCCCAGTTTCAGGGATTGCCTGACTGATTCGATGTCCTCCACGAATTGGGGAATGGTCATCAGGGATGAATCGAAGGGACTTTGCGTGCGACCGCACGAGCGCTGGTCGAAAAAGATGAAGCGGTGCCCCGCGGAAATGATCGGCAGGCCGGGAAGCAGGTAATCGTGCTCCATGCCCGGGCCGCCGTGGAGTACGAGGACGGGTTCCCCTTTTCCCACGGTCCGGTAATAGAAGGACGCGCCGTTCACGTCGATAGATCCTTCCATGGCCGTTTCCTTCTGTTTCGCGCAAAAAAGGAGAATCAGGGCGAGGCAGGCCGTCAAACCGGCCGCAAATGCCTTAGGGATGATGATTTTCATTCCGCCCGCTCCAATGCATTTTTCAATCGATCCGTGTCCGCCCCGGACGGATGGGCCGCGGAGGAGGATATGATCATGTGGAATTGTTCGATTGTCTGCAGTTCAACGCGTCCCCCGGCCAGAACACAGTCGAACAGGTGGCCGCCGATTTTTCTGTCGCCCGATATGAAATGCATGTGGAAGCCCGGCACGTTGATGTTTTTCATGTAAGGCGGAAACCAGTAGCCGACCGCGTCGCCCGTGGAGGCGGCGGTATCCGTGATTTTCTGCCGCGACGCGACGACCTCGTTCAGGGGCGGGTAGGGTTTGGCCTGGGGGGGAACGCTGCGCGTCCTGACGTTTTCGAAGGACCCGGTAATGCGCACGGCGCAGGGGACGCCCCTTGCGGAAAGAATCCTGTCCAGAAGGTTTTTCAGGGAATCGAGACTTGCGTTGCTTTCGGGAACCAGTGCGGTATCGGGCTGAAACCCGACGATATCGGCGAAGGGTGTGGAGTCGGGAAGAGCCGCCGTTCTGGCCGTTCCGTCCAGCAGAATCTGGAAAAGCGTGTCGTTGATCATGACCATTTCGCCGTCCAGCCTTTCATACGTCCCGATTCCGAAATCGCCGTACCGGTGCAGGTCTTGTATGGGAACGACGGGATCATAGCCGCCCGACATGAGTGCGTCCATGGTGGAGATCTGGGTGAGAACGGGCTGCCGGTCCATTCGGGAGCCGCATGAAATAAAAAACAGGAGCGCCAGATCGGAAGAGCGTC
>JBFZEN010000103.1:0-6650 GCA_041306805.1 bacterium | reverse complement strand
TCCCTATCTGAACGTCGATCCGGGAACCATGAGCCCCTACCAGCACGGCGAGGTGTTCGTCACCGAAGACGGCGCCGAAACCGACCTCGATCTGGGGCATTACGAGCGCTTTCTGGACATCCCGATGACGCGGAACAGCAACACCACCACGGGCCAGGTTTACGGCACGGTGATCGAAAAGGAAAGACAGGGAGCGTATCTGGGCAAAACCGTCCAGGTGATTCCCCACATCACCGACGAAATCAAGAGGCGCCTACGGCTTGCGGCCAAAGACAAGGAGAACACCGACGTGCTTCTTGTCGAAATCGGCGGGACGGTCGGCGACATCGAAAGCCTGCCTTTTCTCGAAGCGATACGCCAGTTCCGCCTCGAAGCGGGCGCGGGCAACGCCATCAGCATCCATCTGACTCTGGTGCCATACCTCAAGGCCAGCCGTGAAATCAAGACCAAACCCACCCAGCACAGCGTGCAGAAACTGCGTGAAATCGGCATTCAACCCGACATCCTGCTCTGCCGCTCCGAGGTCGCCCTGTCGAAGGACGCGCGGGAAAAGATCGGTTTGTTCTGCAACCTGCCTCCCGAAGCCGTGATCGAAGCCAGGGACGTCGACACCATTTACGAGGTGCCCCTCGCGTTCGAGCACCAGAACCTGGGGGACATGACGGTGCGGCTGCTGCACCTCGACGCGAAGCAGCCCGACCTGACCGGGTGGAAGCATTTCGTGCAGAAAATACACAAGCCCAAATACAGCGTCAAGATAGCCATCGCCGGAAAATACACCGAACTTCACGACGCCTACAAGAGCATCATCGAATCTTTCGCCCATGCCGGCGTCGAGAACGACGCCAAAGTCGAACTGGTCTGGATCGGTTCCGAGGAGATCGAAAAGGCGGGTCCGAAGGCGGTGCTCGCCGGCGTGTCGGGGCTGCTGGTTCCGGGCGGATTCGGCGAACGGGGCATCGAAGGAAAGATCGAAGCCGTGCGCTTCGCGAGAGAAAATGACCTGCCTTTTTTCGGAATCTGCCTGGGACTGCAATGCGCGGTCATTGAATTCGCCCGCTCGGTGTGCGGCCTCAAATCGGCGCATACCACGGAGATCTGCGAAAAAACCAGGCATCCCGTGATTGACTACATGCCGGGCCAGGGTCAGAACATCAAAAAGGGCGGAACCATGCGGCTGGGCGCCTATCCATGCGTTCTGAAGAAAGGCACCAGGGCGTCCCAGATATACGGAAAAGAAACCGTTTTCGAGAGGCACCGGCACCGCTTCGAGGTGAACAACGGCTACCGGAGCCTCCTCGAAGGGCATGGCTTGGTGTTCAGCGGGGTTTCGCCGGATGGAAAACTCGTGGAGATGATCGAATTGCCCGACAGGCGGTTTTTCGTCGCCGGGCAGTTCCATCCCGAGTTCAAATCAAGGGCGATGAAGGCGCATCCGCTGTTCAGGGCGTTCGTGCGGGCGGCGCTCGATCACAACCGGGATGGCGGTATAAAATCATAGAGCCTGATCCGGCCGCTTGACCATCAGAACGGGTGAAAAAATGAATCCAGTCCAGATCCAATCCATACGAATCGGGGGAGGAAATCCCCTGGCGCTCATCGCCGGCCCCTGCGTCATCGAATCGGAAGACCTTGTGCTGAGAACAGCCGCCGCCGTCCGGACCATTGCCGACCGCCTGGGGATGCCCCTGATTTTCAAGTCGTCCTATCTGAAAGACAACCGGTCGTCGTCGAAGACATTCCAGGGGCCGGGCGTCGAGAAGGGGCTTCGCATTCTCGGCAAGGTCAAGAAAGAGATCGGCGTTCCGGTGCTGTCCGACATCCACGACAGGCACGATGCCGGGGCCTGCGCAGAGGTGCTGGACGTCATTCAAATACCCGCATATCTCTGCATGCAGACCGATCTGGTTGTCGCCGCAGCCAGAACGGGAAAGGCCCTGAACATCAAGAAGGGCCAGTTCATCGCTCCGCACGACATGAAACACATTGTAAAGAAAATCGAGGAAGAGGGAAACCGGAACATCCTGCTCACCGAACGCGGCGCCTGTTTCGGATACCACAACCTTGTGGTCGACATGCGTTCCTTCCAGATCATGCGCGAAACCGGATACCCCGTGGTGTTCGATCCGACGCATGCGATACGGGTTTACGGAATATCCAGCTCGGATCCGCGCGGAGGCGCTCCCCATTTTGTACCCGCGCTCTCCCGGGCCGGCGTCGCCGCGGGCGTCGACGCGATATTCATCGAGACGCATCCGGACTGCGCCAAAGCGCTGTGCGATGCGGCCAGCATGTGGCCATTGCAGCATCTGGAGAAACTGCTGATCCAATTGAAGCAGATCGACGAAACAGTCAGGAAACAGGAAGAAATACGATTATGAGTCATACATGATAGATGGTGAATGTGCAAATCGGAGGAACCATGCAGGTTTTTGTCGATACAGCTGAAATCGAGGATGTGCGGAAAGCCAAACTGATCGGGTTGGCGGACGGTGTGACCACCAATCCCACCTTGATCAGAAAATCGGGCCGGGATTTCAAGAAAACCATCATTGAAATAGCCAATCTGATCGAGGGTCCCGTTTTCGCCGAAACGATCAGCGAAGACGCCGACGGCATCGTCAAGGAAGGCCGCGACATGTTCAAATGGGCCCAGAACGTGGTCGTCAAGATCCCCATCAACCGGGCGGGGCTCGAGGCCGCGCGCATTCTCGAGACGGAAGGCATTCGCACGGCCCTGACGCTTGTTTTTTCATCGGGCCAGGCCCTGCTCGCCGCGAAGGCGGGAGCCTCTTTCATCTGTCCATTCGTGGGCAGGCTCGACGATATCGGGCTCAACGGGCTGGAACTCGTCCGGGAGATCATGGACATCTACAGCAATTACGACCTCGAAACCGAAGTGATCGTGGCCAGCCTGCGCACGCCCAACCACGTTCTTGAATGCGCCCTCATCGGGGCGGACGGAGTCACCATACCGCTCAAGATCATTGAACAGCTGGAGCGCCATCCTCTGACCGATGCGGGGATCAGGATGTTCCTGGATGATTGGAAAAAAGCGAAACAGTAAAATATATTAAAATGCAAAACGCAAAAATAAAAATGACAGATCAAAACGCCAAAAGCGGTATTACCATTTTTATAGACCGTATCACGTCCGCGCCAAATGCGACGATTCTCGATACTTGCTATTTTTTCTTTGACACGTCATTTTGCATTTTGATATTTGATTTTTGATTTGGATTTCAAAGACAGGCGTTTTACCAAATGGGTATCCGGAAAGAAAAATGATCATTCAAAAAGCGAAAAACGTCATCCGCATCGAGGCCGAAGCGGTACGGACCCTCGAAAACAGGATAGATCACCATTTTGAAAAAGCGGTGAGCCTGCTTCTCGCCTGCAAGGGGCGGGTGATCGTGACGGGCATGGGCAAGTCGGGCATTATCGCCAGAAAAATATCGTCGACGCTGACCTCCACGGGCGTGGCGGCCTATTTCATACACCCGGCCGAGGGCGTGCATGGCGACCTGGGAGCGGTGCTGAAAGAGGACGTGGTGATATGCATCTCCAAGAGCGGCAACACGGAAGAAGTGCTCCGGATTCTGCCGGTGTTCAAGCGGCAGGGATGCCCCATCATCGCCATCACGGGGAATATTGAATCATCCCTCGCACGCGAAAGCGACGCGGTACTCGACGTGAGCGTGCAGGAAGAAGCATGCCCGTTCGACCTGGTCCCGTCGTCGAGCACCACGGCCACGATGGTGATGGGAGACGCCCTGGCCATCACTCTGCTCGACGAGCGGGGATTCAGCGCGGAAGATTTTGCCCAGCTTCACCCCGCCGGCGACATCGGCAAACGGCTGTTTTTACGCGTGGACGACGTCATGCGCAAGGGAACGGACATGGCGAAGGTGCGGTTCGACGCGCCGCTGGCGAAAGTCATTCTTGAAATCACGTCCAAGCGGATCGGCGCGACATGCGTTCTCGACGGTTCGGGAAAAATGACAGGCATCATCACGGACGGCGACCTGCGGCGCCTGCTTGAAAAACAGCAGGATATCCGCCGCCTGCAGGCCAGGGACGTGATGAGCCGGAATCCCAAAACCGTTCCGCAGGGCACACTCGCGGTGAAGGCGCTCCACGTCATGGAATCGTTCAGCATCAACCAGTTGATCATCGCGGATGCGGCGAACGAACCCGTCGGCATGGTGCACATCCACGATCTGCTCAAGGCGGGGCTGGCATGACCGAGACAATGGAACGGTGGATGCGGCCTGCCCAGGGCGCCGGAGCGATCCTGTTGTGCCTGGCGCTGTGCCAGGCGTGCGGATGTTCACGGAGAAAACCGAAATCCGTTCCGGACGAAACGGTATCGAAGCCGGCTTCGGAATCGCCCAGCCAGGAAGGCTGGACTTCCAGCATCACGCTGACCCGGGCGGGAAAACTCCAGGCCGTCATCTGGTACGGCCACATGGCCGAGTTTGAAAGCCAGGGACTGGCCCGCTTTGACCATGGAATCACCATCGATTTTTACGACGCCGGCGGCGGGCATACGTCGAGGCTGACCTCCGACCGGGGCCTGTATTATAAAAACAGCGAGCAGGTGGTGGGGGAGGGACACGTGGTCGTGATCGCGGACACCGGCATCACGCTTCAGACCGAGAGGCTGATGTGGAATCCGCAGACGCAGCTCATCGTTTCGGATGAATCCGTCAAAGTGACGACACAAACACGGGATTCGCTGTTCGGCGTGGGTTTTCAATCGAATGCGGATCTGAGCCATTGGGTCATTCTCAAGCCCAGGGGGACCACGCAGAAAAAAGTGGATATCCGGTCCATTGAATCGGCCGTGACCGGAGACACCGCCTCGAACGGACCCGGTCCATGAAACGCCTGGTCGTGATCGGACTGGCGGCCGCATTGCCGGCGTTTTCGCTAAGCGGTTCAGAACCGGAGCGGTTGAGGCTGGTGTATGCCGACAGCCTGGTCGGCATTGCGGACCGGGGCGGGACCGCGAAGAAACTGTCGGGACACGTCAGACTGGTTCAGGGCGAGGCTTTTCTCGATTGCCACGAAGCCATATGGCATGAAGCCGAGAATCAAGTCGCTCTTCTGGGAAACGTGATGGTTCATGACGGTAAGAGAACCCTCCGCGCGGACCGGGTCGACGTGGACGCGGAAAGGAAGATTGAAACCGCCTTCGGAAACGCGGTGCTGGAGACCGGGAAAAGGGTGTTGACGGCGCAACGCATGACCTATCTGCAGGATGAAGAAAAGGCTTTTGCCAGCGGCCGGGTGCGCATAGAAGACCTGATCGAGAAGGCCGTGCTTCTGGGGGAGCGGTTGATGTACGACAGAAAAAGCGATTACTGCCGCGTCGAAGGGGGGCCCGTTCTTGCCAAGACGGATACGGCGACGCATCAAACCTGGACACTTTCCGGGAAAACCATGGAGGCATGGGGAAAGACGCAGCGCGCGCTGGTAACGGACAGCGTGGCGCTGGCCCGGGGAGACCTGACCGGCGAAGGGCAAAAGGCCGAGTTCTTTTCGGATCCGAGCCGGATCGTTCTGACCCTCTCTCCGGTCGTGCGGCAGGCGTCGCGGACCATGAGAGGCGACAGCATCACCGTCCGCCTGCGGGAAAGCCGCTTCACCGGGGCCACGGTGTCCGGCGGGGCCGAGATCATCACCGGCGATTCGACGGGATCGGACGTGCTCAAGGGAGAGATCATCACGATGGAGGCGGAAAACGACACCCTGCGGCGCGTGCTGGTGGAGAAACGTGCTGAAAGCGTTTACCGCGTTTTCGACGAAAAAGGGAACAAACAGGGGGTTAATGCCGTCACCGGTGATCAGATCGAGATCTGGTTCGACCAGGACAAGGTCGCGCGGGTGACCGTGGCCAGCCGGCCCGGGCTGTGCACGGGAAACTACACTCCGGCGGGCGCGCGCCTTCCGGATCCTCGGCGGAGCGAATGAAGGATTTCCGGTATCTCTGACAACCAATTCATGCAGCGCTGAAAGCGGCGGTGAATTAAACCTGTCCCGCCCGGTCGGAAATCAAAACGTATGATACAGACAAAGAACCTGGTAAAAATCTACAAAGGCAGAAAAGTCGTCGACCGCGTGTCCATCCAATTGTCGGAGGGCGAGGTGGTCGGGCTTTTGGGGCCCAACGGAGCCGGCAAGACCACGACGTTCTACATGATCACGGGCATGATACGGCCCGATTCGGGAACCATCCAATACAACGGAAAGGACATCACGCGCCAGCCCATGTACAGACGGGCGCGCATGGGCATCGGTTATCTGAGCCAGGAACCCTCGGTGTTCAGGAAGATGACGGTAGAGGAAAACATCTTGGCCATTCTTGAAATGATGCCGCTGAGCACCGCCGAGAGGAAGAAACGGTGCCTGCAGCTGCTCGAAGAGCTTTCCGTCGCCCGTCTGGCCAAACAGAAGGCCTACACGCTTTCAGGCGGCGAGCGCAGGCGGGTGGAAATTTCAAGGGCGCTGGTCACCGAACCGCGTTTCATGCTGCTCGATGAACCGTTTGCCGGAATCGACCCCATCGCGGTCGAAGACATACAGAAAATCATAAAGCACCTGAAGGAAAAGGGAATCGGCGTGCTGATCACCGATCACAACGTGCA
>JBFZEN010000102.1:0-7336 GCA_041306805.1 bacterium | reverse complement strand
TTTCGCTTTTCGGTTTTTCTAGCGGTCCGGCCGTACGAGACGAACGGATATCCCCCAATGGACCGGATCCCTCGGCGGATCCGCGTTCCATCCATCGAACGCGTGCGAATCGTCCGTTTTGAAGCAAACCGTGTATTCGCCGGCCGGCAGGGTGATGACCTCGTTCACCATCCTGTTCTTTTCCGCCCCGCCGGCATGCCGGGTGTCGTCGTACCGCATCCTCCAGACTTTTCTGCCGTCCTCGTTCTCGATCCAGCCGAAATCGAACATGCGGCCGTCCTTTCCCTCGCCGATGGCGTATATCCGCACCTTCGATTCATGTTCGAGTTCGAAGGATTCCTCTTCGTCTTCGTCGTCCTCCACCCGTATGCATTCGGCCAGCAGGCCGGGATCGTCCCATTCGCCGGTGAGACGCGACGCTTCCATCGGACTTCCTTCGCCTTCCGTGCTCACGGTGATGCCCCAGGCTTCGGGATCGCGCGGCGGTCCGGCGTTCCAGTCGCGGTACGCGTGCGAATCGTCGGTGATATAATACACGATGTAGCCGCCCGGCTGAAGGCGGACGAGACCGTTGAAGATGAGGTTTTTCTTCGCGCCGCCCGCGTGCTTGGCGTTTGAACGTGTCATTTCCCACACCGTCTCGTGGGTTTCCGCATTGATGATCCACCCGTAGTCCGCGAACCGGTCTCCGTGCCCCAGCTCGCCCATACAGACGACCCTGATGGCCGCAGGCCCGGCCAGGGTGAACCCCGCCTGCTCGAGCCTGTCGTTTTCCATACGGGTCAAATCGACAAGCACCGTTCCGCCTGATCCCGATTTTTTCGGTTTCAACACGAAGGGATTTTCATCCTGGGACCGGGGTTCGCTCTCCTCGCTGTCGACCGCCGCATGGAAGAATTCCCCGCCGTCGGCCGACCACAACGTCAGCCCCCAGCGGGCGGGATCGTACGGCGGAAGCGCGTTCCAGTCGCCGTCCGCATGCGAGTCGTCCGTGATGAAGTTCACGGTGTAATCGCCGGCCGGAAGCGTCAGCAGGCGGTCGACCATCTTGTTTTTCTCTGCACCGCCCGCCCATTCCGTGTCCTCATAATCCATGGTCCAGACTTCGTCCCCCGTGTCGTCCCGGACGATCCAACCGTAATCGGCCATTTCATCGCCCACGCCCTCGCCGATGGCGTATACCCTGATTGTGGTTTCTCTCGTCAGCGTGACATGCCTGCGCTCGGTCTCGTCATTCCCCATCGGGGCGAGGCGCAATAAAGAACCGTCCGGACCGCCCGGATCCGCCGGTTCGATTGCGTTGTTGTCGTTTTCATCCGTCCAGATTTCCACGCCCCAGTCTTCCATTCCCTTCGTCACCCTTCTCTCGTCGTCGCCGAAAACGTCGTCCCAGAATCCCCTCGACCTGCCGAACGACCACGCCTTTGAAGGTGCGACGGCGAAGTACAGCATGTATTCCCCTTTCGAAAGGCGGATACGTTCGTCGGCTGTCCTCCGGACCGATTGTCTTCCGCTCCGCATCCGTTTCCCGGCCATGTTCCACGCCACCGACCGTCTGCTTTCGTCGAATACCCAGCCATAGGCCACGGGGTTCTCCCGGTACGCGGCCCCGGCGCCCTTGATCCTCACGTCGACGTCCCTGTTCACTGTGAAGCGCTGTTCGGCCAGCACCCCGCGGTGCAAAGGCCGCAGGTCGAGCACGAGCGTCTCGTCGGCCGCCGCCAGGACGGCCATGCTCAAGACCAATGTCAAAATGTGGATTCGTTTCATGGTGCACCTCATTCCCGTTCTACGTTCAACTCTCCCAGGCCCGGCGTGATCAACAGGTAAAACCCGTCTTGCTTCCCCTCGTATTCGTCCGAGTAGTAATACCGTCCGCGCTGGACCAGGGACTCATCGATGTCTTTCTGCGACAGAAACCCCATGCTTCCGCCGACCCGCATGCGTACGCCCGCCGAATCAGGCACAATGACCGTGGTTTCGCCGATATCCAGGTCCACCTTGGCGCGCGAACCTTTCTCGAGGCTTCCCGTGAAATCAACCGTCATTTCACCGATGCCTCCGTCGATCATGGCCTGCCTGAAACGGGCGTTGCCCAGATGTTCCAGGCGCGATTCCCCGATCTTGGTGTCGATGAAAAGTTCGTTCATCACCACGGCATTGGGCTCGTCGAAGGCGATGCCCACCTCGCCGGCCCAGGTCGTGACGGCAAATTCGCGGAAGCGCATGCCGCCCACGTTCATCTTGACCTCGCCGGCCTTGATGCGGGCGTCCATCTCCATGTCCACATTGAAGGGAAGAGTCACGATCATCTTCATCCACCGGTCTTCGTCTTCCTTGTCGCCGTTGTGATTGATACTGGACCAGTTGTCGTTGTCCGCGCGGATCTGCAGCCGGTTCTGTTTTTCGTCGAATTTGACCTTGAGCCGGCAGTCGTCCTTCACGTAGGCGGCCTGCACGCTGCCCGACGCCGCATCCGTTCCCTTTTCCACGTGAATTTCGCCCGCGTCCACGTTCATGATGATTTCAAGCGGCTTGTCGCCCGAAACCTTGAAGGGAAACGTTTCTTTGGCAACCTCGTATTCACCGCCCGTCAGCCCGATCGGAACGGACAGAACCGCCAATGAAAGCATGACCGTTTTCAGTTTTCCCATCTTCATTCTCCTTTGTGGCCGTCGTCAAAACGGCTTTTCTATCCTGAAATAAAAGGTGTACGGTTTGTTGCCCGTGTCCGTGCGCCGCGCCGCTTCGAAGCGGACGTTGCCGCTGCGGTTGGCCAGGGCGATTCCGGCGTCGTGCTTGATGGTGCCTCCGGAAAGCCCGTCGAACCCGTCCCAGAAATCCAGCCCGGCGTCCGCCGCGTGCACCCATCCGGCATCGGAGAACAGGATCACGTTGAACTGGTCGAGAAACCCCAGATCGAGGCCGTAGGGAAAATCCTCCCGGCCGAACGTGTATTCGACCTGGGCCAGTGCCATGCGGTTTCCTCCAGGCTGCAGGGGACCCGACGGAAAGGCCTTGTACGAGAATCCCCTGAGCGTACTGATGCCCCCTAGATGGAACGTTTTCTGCCAGGGAATGTTTCCCGTCGCCGTTCCGGCGCGCAGGCGGATATCGAGGCCCTCCCACGATTCGAGCGTGCAATAGAGGCGGACGTCGGCCAGAAGTCTCTCGTATTCGTAGTCGCCGCCCAATTCCCCGCCGGACCTTTCACCTTCGAGCTGAATGTAGAGCCCCCGCGTGGCGTTCTTGGGATTGTTGCGCGTGTCGAGCACGATCCGGGCGGCGACCGACCGCGTCTGGCCGTCGCTCATCGCGGGATTTTCGCGGAATTTCTTGTGCCCCCCGAACAGCGACCAGTTGGTTTCTTTCTTGAGCGAGTCGTATTCGTCGCTCCGGTACGCCACCTTGAGGCTCAGGGCCGAGCCCAGATTCTGGATGACGTATCCGCTGGCCCCGTCCGCGTAGTAATAATCCCTGAAGTCCTCCTTCAGAAGGAAGGCGGCCAGGGAGTTTTCATGGGTCGATATGATCCACCGGTCCGGCGTCTCCACGGCGCTGTGGAACTCGGCGCCCACTCCGAACGGGTTGTCTTCCATGAAACGCTTCTCGATGCCCATCTGCCCTTCAAATTTCTTCAGCTTGAATGCGTACCCGGCATGGCCGTAGATGAACGGCATGGTGGTGTTGCGTACGGGCTTGACTTCCCTTTCTTCGTTCGTATTGACAAGCAGCCCGAGATACGCCCCCTCGACGCGGTTATAGCGCACCTCGCCTTCCGTCTTCTGGCGCCGTCCGGAAGATTCCCACGTTTCCTCATCTTCGTCGAAAAACCGCATTAAAAGCGGCGACCGGGAAACCGTCGCATCGGAAACGGACGGCTGGGCCTTGGCGCTTGAAAACAGCATCAGCCCCATCAGTAAAACAAGAATGATTGCGATAAAGATCAGGAATAAAACCTGCTTCAAAACCGGCGATTTCTGCATACCATCCTCCTCTTCAGGAAATTGAAAACCCTTTTCGATATACCGGTATATGGCAATCGTCGTACCAGGATGCTCTGAATTAAAATTTTGGATATAAGATATTAATTATTAAAAAATTAAAAATAGAAAGTCAAAATGTAAAATGTGCAGCTAAAGGCATATTATTGTAGTAAAATGACACGGACTCGGTTATTATGTGTAAATATACTACAAATCATCCCATATTTTTTCATTCCATGGTTTATCGATGTTTGACAAAACAGAAAAAAATGAGTCCGTCCAACGTATTTCCTTGTCTTCCTCCATGGTGATCGTTGTCACTGAACCAGCCTCTTTTTCAGCCTGCGCACGGCGAAATACCCCGCCCATAAGGACAGCGCGACGATGTACATCAGGTTGAGAAGCAATCCCGCATGAAACCGTCCCGTGCAAAGGGCCCTGGCCAGCGCCACCGGATGGCTGAGCGGCATGAACCACGCCACGGGCCTCAGCACGGCCGGAAGGCTCGATACGGGAAACACCACGCCCGAAAAGAAGAACATGGGCGAAAGCACGCCCGTGAAATAGAAGCTGAAATGGTTGATGGTCTTGACGAAGGAAGTGATGAGAAGCGACAATGCGCCGAACATCACTCCGGTCAGGAAACCCACGGCGGGAGCCAGGACGCTCGTGGAAAGCGGCAGCACGCCGAACAGGGTGACCACGATGAGCACGGCGAAGGAAAAGAACAGCCCCTTGGTTCCCGCCCAGAGTATTTCGCCGATCACGAGGTTCGACGGGGTGATGGGCGCGGCCAGCATGCCGTCGTACACCTTGTCGAATTCAAGGCGGATGAAGGTGCCGTAGGTGCATTCGAAGGCCGACGTGTACATGGCCGACGTGACAAGAAGCCCCGAGGCGAGGAATTGGACGTACGGCAGGTCGTCCATCGAGACGATGTATTTGCCGAGCCCGAGGCCCACGCCCGCGAGAAAGATGAGAGGATCCATGAAGGGCGGAAGCCCGTTGCTGACCAGGTTCCTCGTGTACACGAGCACGTGCCTGAACCAGACGCTGTACAGCCGGTGCGGAAGGGATGGCGGCTTATTGGAGTTCATTGAGCTCCCTTCCCGTGAACTTGAGGAACAGATCCTCGAGGTTTGATTCGCGCAGGTGGTATTCGCCGTGCTGCAAGTCCTTCGCCAGCCGCCTCAACAGGTGCGCTTCGTTGCCGTAAAAAACCAGCCTGTCCTCCTGCGTCTTTTCCATGCGTATCCCCTCGGGCGCTTCGGCCGAAGCCATGGCGCGCGCCGCGCCGGGATCCATGATTTCGAGGACGTACCGTTCAATGTTCTGCTCCAACAGGCTTTGCGGAGACCCCTCCGTCAGTTTGCGGCCCTTGTCCATGATCAAAATCCGGTCGCAGAGCTGGTAGGCCTCGTCCATGTAATGGGTCGTGATCAGCACGGTGAGGCCTTCTTTTTTCAATTCACGCAGTTTCCGCCATATCAGATGGCGCACCTGCGGGTCGAGGCCCGTCGTGGGCTCGTCGAGAATGAGCAGCCGCGGCGTGTGCAGAAGCGCCCGGGCGATGGTCAGCCGCCGTTTCATGCCCCCGGACAGCTCCTGTATTTTCGATTTCCGCTTGTCAGACAGCTCGAAGAAAGCGAGCAATTCGTCGATGCGTTTTTCAGCCTCCCCCCTTTTCATGCCGTAGAACTTGGAATAGACGACGAGGTTTTGCGTGACGTTCAATTCTTCGTCGAGATTGTTTTCCTGGGGAACGACGCCGGACAGGAATTTGATGCTGAGTTCGTCTTGCAGGGGGTCGAACCCGAAAACGCGGATCCGGGTTTCCGGATGCGCCTCCCTTTCGGCCGTGCCGTAGAGAATGCGCATGAGCGTGCTCTTCCCCGCGCCGTTGGGGCCGAGAAAACCGAAACAGTCCGCGGGATGGACGGAGAAGGATAGATCCTCGACCGCCTTGAGGCCGCCGTACGACTTGTGCAGGTGCTCGATGGCGATGGCAGGGTTGGACATAGCCTGTAAAAATAGGGCATCGGAAGGGGAAAAGCAAGAATTTTTTATGTTTTTTTTAATCCGGCGGCTTGCATGACGACGATTGGCTGAGATCCCGCATGGTCGTCATCAGCCTCGCCGCCTGCATATCACTTTTATGCCGCATGGAAATGCGGAGCGAACGGTATTTCTCATTCGATTTGAAATATTTTTATCGCTTGACAATAATTAAATTCTTCTATATAATACACCATTATTTCATAAACCTGATGCCCCGTAATTGAATCGGTTCAGGCAAAGACAACCCGATCTTCAGGAGAGCGCTATGACAGCCGGCGAAAAGCGGAAACTGATCGACTCTTTTCAAAAAGGGGCCGATGCCTTCGATGACGTGCTTTCGCTCACCACCTCCATCACGCACTTCCGTCCGTTTCCCGAGGCGTGGACCATACACGAGCACATCGTGCACTGCCTCGATGTGGACGCCGCCAATTTCCACCGTTACCGCAGGGCCATCGCCCAGCCGGGAACGACCGTGGTCCCGTTCGACCAGGTGTGGACGTCCGCGCTCGATTACCATTCGCACGATTTGAGCGCCTCTTTGGTGCTGATCAAGCTGCTGCGGCGCTACACGGCCATTCACCTGCATTCGCTCGTGGACCGCGACTGGACCCAATTCGCCTTCCTGCACCCCAAATCGGGGCGCGTCAACCTCGAGGAAGCCATTTCGAGTTACATCGATCACGTCCGCTTTCACCGGGAATTGATCGACCGCAACCTGGGCCTCTGGAAGGAATCGCATAAACGTTAGGATCGGGAGGCTTCCCGCCATGAAACAGTCGAAACAGTCCGCACGGGCCCCCTTTTCACCCGCTATATTTCTGCTGATTTTGACCTCCCTGTCGTGTTCCGGCACGGGGGAAAAAAAGGAACGCTCCATCGCCAAAGGCCCTTTTAAACCGGCATGGGAATCCCTGGTCAAAAATTACAAATGCCCCGAATGGTTCCGCGACGCGAAATTCGGCATCTGGGCGCACTGGTCGGCGCAATGCGTGCCCGAACAGGGCGACTGGTACGCCCGCCACATGTACATCCAGGGTGGCCGCCAGTACGGGTACCACGTGAAAACCTACGGCCATCCCTCGGCGTTCGGCTTCATGGAAATGGACAATCTCTGGAAAGCCGACCAATGGGAACCGGAAAAGCTGATGGAGCTGTACAAACGGGCCGGCGCGAAATACTTCGTCGCCCTCGCCAACCACCACGACAATTTCGACGCCTACGACTCGAGATACCACGCGTGGAACTCGGTGAACGTCGGCCCGAAGAAGGATATCGTCGGCATCTGGGCG
>JBFZEN010000101.1:0-15724 GCA_041306805.1 bacterium | reverse complement strand
GCCCCAGGCCGAACGTTTCATTCAGCACCTCCTCGGCCAGTCTGTCGCGGCTGAAGTTGGGGTTGAATCCGCCCTCGACGGACAGCAGGTCGGCGATGACTTCCCGCACCTGATCGTTCAGGCTCTCCTTGGGAATGGACTCCAGCTTGGTCAGGTCCAGCTTGTCGATGAGGCGGCGGTGTATCTTCTCCTTCATTTCCTGGTAGCCGTGCTGGTCGGCCGTCCCCTCCTGCAGGATGAGGGCGGGCCGGCTCGGCGCGGAGCTCTTCACGCGCATGTCGGGCGCCTTGGCGGCGCGCGGGGGTTCGGCCTGAAGCCGGTTCAGAAGTCCCATTCAGTTTCCTGTCATTGGATGATGCGTTTGAGAAATCCGGTCGGGGCGTCCGCCTGCTTTTTCCGCTTCAAAGCCGGCCTGGCGCCGCTGCCCAGCTGCTGCGCCATCTTGGAAAGGTGCTGCCCGAGCTTCGAATTGGGCAGCAGCTTCGACAGGGGCACGCCCTTGTTGACGGCCGAGGCCATGCCGTTGAAATCGTGCTTGGGAAGCCGCCACGAAACCGGGTATTTCAACAGCTCCTCGATGGCCGACGGGTCGAGCTCGTCGTTGCCGTTGCACCGGTTCAGCGCCACCAGCACTTTCTCGCGGTCGTAGCCCATCTTCTTGAAAAGTTCAAGACAGCGCGTCGTGTTGTAGATGGAAGGCACGTCGGGGGTCGCCACGGCCAGAATGTGGTCCGATTCGTCCATCGCCTTGACCGTGAAGTCGTTCAGCGCATGGGCGGCGTCGATGATGATGTACGGAAAGGCGCTGCGCACGGCCATCATGATCTGCTCGAGGTGGGCGATCGTGATGTTGTCGGCCTCCTCGATCTTCGCCGGACCCGACAGAAGCGAGACGCCGTCGGGCGTTTTGGGCAGCATGGACGGCAGCTGCGACACGTCGAGCCGGTCGATGTGGCCGGCCAGGTCGGAAAGCGAGCAGCGGTTCTTGACGTTCAGCAGAAGGGCGGCGTCTCCGAACTGGAAATTCAGGTCGATGACGACGGCGTCGGCCTTGGCGTTCTTCGCGTGAAGCGAAGCGAGAAGCGAGGCCAGGTTCACGGCGATCGTCGTGGCGCCGACGCCCCCTTTGACTCCGAACACCGTGACCATTTTGCTCGACAGAAGCGAATCGGGCGACGCGTCCTTCTTCGCCTGCAGCAGCTTTTTGACGGCGGCGACCAGTTCGTCCTTGTTGACCGGCTGGGTGATGAATTCCCTGGCGCCGACCCGCATGGCGTTGAGAATGAGGTTCGAGTTCGTCTTTCGCGCTGCGATGACGAGGACGCATTCGGGAAAATACTGGTTGATCTTCTGCGCGCACTCCATGGCCGCCTCCTCGGAGGGCGACAGGCTGAGTATCACCACGGCGGGCGCCGTCTTCCGGACCAGGGAAATGCCCCTGTACAGGTCCTGGGTTTCGGTCTGGACGTCGACACCGGGGATGTCCTTCAGCATGTCCGCCGTGGCCAGCCCCGAGTCTCCCTCGAGGTCGATCACCGCTATGGTCTGGCGCGTTTCCATGTCGTCTCTTTCCTTTATGGCAAGCCCGTTCTTTCAGTTGATCAGGGCGGTGGGGATGCGCTCGGCGATCTCGTCGAAAATAGCGTTCAGGTCGGCCGCCGTGGGCGCGTGGTAGTGCCTTCCGCCGGTCAGGGTCGCTATCGAGTTCATCAGGTTCAGGTCGGTCTCGTCGCCCAGGCTGATCGTGTATATCTTGATGCGGCTGCTCGCGGCGGTCCGGGCGTTGCTGAGGGCGAACTGGATGGCCGTCGAATTCGTCGGCATGCCCGTGCCGGGCCGGTTCGCCATGCCGTCCGAAAGCAGGATCTCGGTTCGGTAGGTCCGCGCCTGGGCGCCCTGGATGAGGGCGCTGTTCGCGTACTGGATGGACTGTCCGATGTTGGTGTAGCCGTCGGCCTTGAGCGACGAAATGCGCGTCTTCAGCAGGGCGAAATCGCGCCCGAGCTGTACGTTGAGCGTCGCGGTCGTGGAATACGAAACCAGGCCGATCCGGTACGAAACGAGCGAGTTGCCCGACACGTAATCGACGAAGGCGTTGGCCGCGTTCTGGGTGGCCGTGATCGGCTGCGGCACCTTGGGATCGACCGTGTCGTCGTCCATCGTTCCCGAACGGTCCAGAATGATCATGATGTCGCGGTTGCCCAGCCGGGCCGTGGCCGTGGCGCTGATCCGGGTCGTCTGCAGGCCCAGGACCTTGGCGAAAAACAGGCTGACCGAACGCTGCGCCGAAACGCGCGCCGTGGTGTTGTCGAGAAGCGCGATTTCGCCGCTTTGCAGCGCGAGGGGCTGTCTCAGCACGAGGTTTTTGTTTGAAATGTCCATGGCCCTCTGAACGGCCGTGGACTGGCTGAACGTGAGGCCCGACGCGGCGGCCAGGGCCGAGGCGTCCACCGCGCTTTGAAGCTCGTTCTTGGCCGTGAAAATGCAGCCCACGTCGATGGCGATGGTCGCGAATCCGAAAATGGCGAACAGGGCGATCGCCGCGAGGACCAGAATGCTTCCCCGCTCGCCGCCCGCGAGGCTGAACCGGTTATTTCGTTTTTTCATTGGAACCTCTCATTTCCAGCTCTGGCGCCGCCGCCCCCGCGGGAAGTGGAGCCATGATATTGGGGGACAGCGTGACCAGCAGCTCGCTTTCCTTGTTCTGATATCTCTGGCTGCTGAACAGTTTGCCCAGCACGGGAATGCTTCCCACCACCGGGATCTTTGAGACGACTTCGGACGATTCCCTGGTCAACAGCCCGCCGATGATGAGCGTCTGCCCCTCCTGCAGTTCGACCGTCGTCTCGGTTTTCCGCGTCGACAGCGAGGGAATACGGAATCCGCTGAGCAGGATGCCGTTCTCGAAATCGAGGCTGCTCACCTCGGCCATGACCTTGATGTTCACCAGCGCCGAGTCGAGGACGGTAGGCGTGAACCTCAGCCTGACACCGTACTCCTTGAACTGGATGGTGAGGGTCTGCGTGCCCATCGAACCCGAGACGATGGGAATGGGGAACTCCCCTCCGGCCAGAAAACTCGCCTCGGCCCCGCTCACCGCGCTCAGGTTGGGGGCCGCCAGAATGTTCAGCAGGTTGTTGTCTTGCAGGGCCTTGAAGACCGCCGTGATGTTCCGGTTCGGAATGGCGAAGAAAAAATCGACGGCGTTGCTCAGCGCCAGCGGATCGGACGGTTCGCCGACGCGCCCGCCGTAGACGCCCGCGTCCACGCGTTCGTCCCCCAGTTTGAAGTACTTGACGACGAAATCGGAGCCGAATTCCTTCAGGGCGGTCTTGTTGATCTCCATGAACCGGACGCGCAGGGAGATCTGGCGGGCGCCGGCCTCGCTGCACACGGTCAGGCGGTACTTTTCGTGCCCGCCCGATTCGCGCCAGACGATCAACGTGGTCACGCCCGACGACTTGCCGTCGACAAGAATCTGGGTCGGCGATATGACGGTCGCGTCCGCGATGTCGGGATTGGAAATGGCCACCCGCCTGATCGGCTGGTCGAAGTCGACGACCTCCGACTGCCCGAGGGCTACGGTCATGGCGGTGTTTCCGGCCGCGAGGGCCGATTGGAAACAGAACGCGGCGAACAGCGCGGAAAACAGCGCGGCGAATCCGTGCCGGTGTCCGTTGCGGGTTGTGTTTTTCATGCGGCCTTGCCTTTCCATGCGCGCTGCGGTCCGGGACCGGGGCATTATTTCTTCTTGGTTTCGCGCGTTTCGCCGTTCACGAATGTGACCTCGGCGCGCTGCGACGAGCGGATGACCTCGATGATTTTCTGGTTCTGCGCGGCATTGTCGACATTGAGCCGCCGCGACTGGCCGACGAGTTTTTCCGGTTTCAGGCGGCCCGATTCGCGCGCGCCCGTCCGATTGGCAACGAGTTCCTTCAGCTGGACGCCCGAAGTGGCCCTGAGCGAGCGGTCCGAATTGTTCCTCAGGCTCAGCTGCAGCTTGCCTTCGGTGCTCGCCAGCACGAGTTTCTCGGCCTGATCGGGATTGACAAGCAGCGTGACCGTCTGGACGATGACGGGATCGTCTTCCTTGCGCTCGAACGTCTGGTCGACGGCCAGAACCTTGATGTCTTCCAGAATGATCTTGGTCGTCGACTCCTCCTTCTGCGCCGGGGAGGTGACCGTCACCAGCACGTCCACGTGCGTGTTCGGAAGAATGAACCCGCCCACGCCGCTCGCGTTGTTCACCGAAACGGTCAGGGCCCGCATGCCGGGGGGAATGATGCTCGAGAATCCTCCCTCGGAGCCCTTGGGCGCGAGTTTGGCCTCGATGACGGCCTCGCCCGCCTGCGATTCGGTTTTCAACACGCGTCCGACCAGTTCGGCGGCGTCCGCGTAGCTGCCCATGGGGACGATGGTGACCGGCCAGTCGCCGATCTTCAGGTCGACGGGCTCGAGCTTCCTGCCCATCTGAAGGTCCCGGCCGGCGACCACCACCTTCTGGGTGACAACCTTGGGGGCGGCGCTCCGCTTGCTCTCGGCCTGCAGAAACTTGTACAGTCCGAATGTGGCGAGCGCGCTCGCAACGACCGCGAGCGGGATGATGAATTTCATTCTGAATATCATGGCGATCTCCCTGAATTATCCTTCCCAGCGCATGGTCGTGCTTCGGGACAGTGAAAAAGTGGCGAGGCCCGGAATGATGGACCCCGAAAGGGGCGAATAGGAGAGAGCGACCGTGACGCTGACCTCATTCGACCCGTTCGGCCCCGATACCGTGACGGTCGCGTTTGTGATCCGGCTGGCGTTCAGGACGTTCTGCGCGGCCGCCGTCGCCCTGACCACGTCCGGGTCGGACACCGCGGCCACGCGCGCGCCTTCCCGCGCCGCGCTCGTGAGCACGTTCGACATCTCCCACAGCCGGCCGAATTCCATGATGCCGAACAGAACGACGATGAACACGGGAAGAAGCAGGGCGAACTCCACGACGGACTGCCCGTCCTGCGATTTCAGGGTTGGAATCCGATTTTTTGACCTGGTCATCTTTGCAATCTCCTTAACGGGCGCCCGACGCCTCCGCGCGTCGGAGGGACGTTTCGGGTCTTTTTGTTTCGTTTCGGTTGAACACCGGACAGGAGGGGGGATCAGGCCCTGTTTTCAGGGCGGGCGAATGATTCCGCCCCGGCTAAAAAGAGCCGACCACCCGCATGATCAAGTCGGACACCCTGTCGCCGAACGACGCCCCCATGACGACGGCGGCGGCGATGACGGCGAGCATGAGAATCAGAACGTATTCTCCCAGGGTCTGTCCCCCCGATCTGTCCATGACTGCTCCTCAAAACACCGGTAAACGGTTTCGCTTACAGCGCGTTGGCTATGGAATTGATGACGGCCGATATCTGGTTGCCGAGCAACGTGATCGCGACAATGGCCACCACCGCGATGAGCACGAGTATCAGCGCGTATTCAGAGAGCGTCTGGCCTTCTTCCCTGCGCACGGACTTGATCAGACTGCGGAAAAATTTGCTGCGTGACATGGCTTTCTCCTTTTTTGGTTTAAATTCCGGAAAAAAGAACGATGAATCAACTCCCGCCGTTTTTGATTTCACCTCCTTTGTCTGGTATGGCTTGGAATGCGGAAATAATGATTGAATGACGTATGATTCACGAATTCACGGGATCGTGATTTGATTGCAGAGGAATAGAAAAAGGGCAGCACCTTCACGCCATTTGTGATGGAATTCATAACTCCCGCCAGAGAGATATTCCGAATTTATAAACTTGTCATCCGCTTGACGGAGGACAATGCGATTTAGACGGGTGCAATAAACATACCATATCGGGATAAACGATAAAAAATATTTCTGATAACAAATTGAAATGCATGGATTTGCATGACCATGATTCCGGCATAATATTGAATAAACCGCCTTGAGAAGGCGGGCAAATCGGACTGTTTTTGGGGCAAACTTTTCCATCTTCGGGAAAAAATGCTCCGACCGCATTAGGCGGAGAACGGGCGCTGGCGGTTAAACAGCCATGCGTAGCTTAAAAGCCTGCAAGGGGATGATCGCGAATTTCTCCTTCTTATTTAAGTTGAGAGTTTTTTTTTAAATCCAAGCTCTAAATGGAATAAGGCAATGCCAAGATGTATCGGCTGTTGGACAATCACTTAAAGGAGGATGTCATGAAAAATTTTGCCGCGTCTGTTTTTGCTTTACTGCTGCTGCTTTCCCTGGCCGGGTGCGCCCCGGATTTAACCGTGAGGGATGTGGACCCCGACTGGGACGGTGCTGCAAAGTCGGTGACGGCAACAATCGCAAATATCGGCAGTAGGGATGCCGGAGCTTTTCTGGTGTATTTTTACGGTGTGGAAAATCCCGTATCGCCCAACCACCTGCCGATGGTGAGCCGCCCCGTGACCGGTCTGGCCAGGGGAGCGGCCATTCCCGTCGTCGCGGACTTCCTTCCGGAGGCGCATCCCGATAATAATAATTTAGGCCGCATTTACAAAATCAAGGTGATGGTCGATCCCAAGGACATGGTTAAAGAGTCGAACGAAACCAACAACACGATGGAAAAACCGGTGTCCACGCCATAAAGACGGAATCGAAAATACTGGGTTGGGCGCAGTTAAACACATTCTTTGGAAAAGTTGATTTATCCGTCGCCGACAAGGGGAAGGAGTAGATCCATGCGGAAAAAAGAAACCGGCCTGGTCTCCGTCAGGGCCGTCAGCGGAACCCATGTCGTTTTTCTGGCCCTCGACATGAAGAAAGCGGACGCGGACGGGCTCATGGGCTTCGCCATCCAGAGAAACGACCTGACCGAGGACGAAACCGTCTGGCTGCGGGGCAACAAGACCTTCGCCTGCATCCGGCCGTCCACGGGCATCGAAGACGCCAGCAGCCACGAGCATCCGTTCCAGGCGTTTCAATGGGCGGACTATTCGGCCAAGCCGGGCTACCGGTACCGCTACCGCGTGATTCCGCTGTTCGGCCCCCCGGGGCGCCTGGAGGAGAGGAAGGCGACCGCCGTCACGATAGGCACCGAGCCGTCGTTTGGGGAAACGCACGACGTGCACTTCAACCGCGGCGGCATCGCCTCTCAGGCTTTCACCAAACGCTTTCCCGGGCTCACCCTCGACGAGGCGGGCGCTCCCGGATATGCCTGGCTGGCGCGCGACCTGCTGCCGGCGCTGCTCGGTTTCATCGCCCGGGCGGAAGGCGGCGGCTGGAAACTGCGTGCGGCGATATACGAGCTGAAATGGCCCGAAGTGCTCAAGGCCTTCAAGGACGCCGCGGACCGGGGCGCGGACGTGAAAATCATCTACCATGCCAGTGAGGACGATACCGGAAACGCGAACGAGGCCGTGATCGACGCGGCTGGGTTACGCCCGCTGTGCGTGCCGCGCAGCGACACCAAGCTGATGCACAACAAATTCATCGTGCTCGTCAAAGGGAGCGAGCCCGTCTCGGTGTGGACGGGCTCGACCAACCTGAGCCGCAACGCCCTGTTCGGCCAGCTCAACGTGGGGCACGCCGTTCAAGACCGCGGCATCGCCGGATCGTTTCTTGAATATTGGAACGCGATGAAAACGACGGCTAGTACCGCCGAACTCAGGGACTGGATCGAGAAAAACAATCCCTTGAAACCGTCCGGAGGAACCGGCGCCCTGACCCCCCTGTTTTCTCCGCACCGCGGGCGGGATGTGTTCAACTGGTGGATCGCTCTGGCCAGCGGACCGGACAAGCCCCTGTTCATGACCTTTCCCTTCGGAATCGTCAAGGATTTCCGGCCCGTGTTCGACAAAAACGACGGCGTGCTGCGTTTCGGCCTGCTCGACAAGGTCTCAAACGGCGGCAGCGCGGCTTCGCGCCAGGCGGCCGCCGACGACATCAAGCGCATGCGCCAATATCCCAACATCGGCATGGCGCTGGGCAACCGCATTTTCGTGGACTGGATAGACGGCTGGTTCAAGGAATGCGCCCCCATCGGCGTTCATGTCAACTGGGTGCACACCAAGTTCATGCTGGTCGATCCGCTCGGCCCGAAACCCGTGACCGTCACGGGTTCGGCCAACTGGAGCGAGGACAGCGTGAACGGCAACGACGAGAACATGATCGTCATCCGCGGAGACAAACGCGTGGCCGACATCTATTTCGGCGAGTTCATGCGTATTTTCGCGCACCACCGTTTCCGCGAGTCCGTGGCGCGGCACATCGGGCAGTTCGGCTCGGCGGCGTTCGACACCTGGAAGCCCCAGGACCTTTTCGAAAATCCGCAGGACTGGGTTCCCAAGCATTTCAAGGCTGGCTCGGAGCACGACATCAAGCGGAGGTATTTCGCGGGCTGACCGGGGACGGGACTGAAAATATCGCATCCGCATTTTGACCGGGGAGACACTGAATGAACGACACGATATGGACGATTCACGTGTACCGCGACATGTCCAACAGGACGGCCGGCGAGCCGGACGGCGGCCCCATGGCGTGGGACGCCCACCGCCGGCGCAGGCGCGTTTTGGACGAGGCGCTCGAGGATCCGGCAATCCGGGTCATCATGAACGACGACGCCCGCGACGAACAGATGACGCCTGTCTTGGCCGAAGCCGTAGTCGAGATCGGGAAAACTCCGGGGGCCGCCATGGTGCTCGGGTCGGCGGCCTCCTATATCGGCAATACGCTCGCCAGAAAAATCGACGAGGCCGTCGGCGACGGCGTCGGCCGGCTCTTTCAAAAGCTCCTGAACGCCTATAAGAAAATGGAAATCGGGGGATTTTGGATTGAAACGGCGAACGGCGTGCGGCTGGTGCTGAGATCCGATTCGCGCGTGGTCATCACCATCGACGAAGGGAACCTGGTCAGTTTCAAGCCCGAGGCGACGCCTTGAAACAACGGCAGAAGGACGCATTCAAACGCTTATTCAACATCAAGGGTGATGATTACAGGATTTGTACAATAACACGGCAAGCCCGCAGTTCCAGGGGCGCCCTGATGCATGGTTGCCGGCAGGAGGCGCGGGCCCGGGAGGGATGAATCGAGGGCCCGCGTTATGCCTGCCGTATCTTTGGACCCGTGTTGTAGCCCTTTTCCCCGAAGGGCCCAAGCTTCTCGATCCATATCTCTTCGAGCAAAGTCAATTCGTCCCCGATATTGAAATCAGGGTCCTCCTTGACCTTGACCTCTTCCAGTATGTCGAACGAGAACGCGCCGGGACCGTATTCGTTCCATTCTCGCTGCAGCCCGCGGTTCGGGTGGCTCCCCAGCGACAGCCTGAACCTGCAGCCGTTGAACACGCCCTCGAGGTTCAGGCTGCTGCCGAGAAAAACCTTCCCGTTCGCGGTATTTTTAACCTGAAAGACGCCCGCCGGTTTGCGGCGTTCTTTGAATTCGAGCTTGATTTCTTTTTTGGACTTCAAACCGCTTTGCCCCGCTTCCGGCAGGCTATCTGGATAAAACCATTTTCCTGGTTTCCGTGAATCCGGCGGCCGTAAGCCTGTAAAAATAAATGCCGGCGGCCAGCCGCGATCCGTCGAATTGGACCGTGCAGGTTCCGGACGGGTAAATTCCGTCCGCGACAGCGCCGACCTCCCTGCCCGACAAGTCGAAAATTTTCAGGGACACCCTTCCCCCGGCTGAAAGCGTAAACCGTATGCGGGTTTCCGGATTGAACGGATTGGGATAATTCTGGGACAAGGCGAATGCCATGCCTCCCGTATGCGAATTTGCGACACGCACCGAAGTCGCCGTGTCGGACGTGAAAATCTCCGCCGATGAGGTCGTGAGGCTTCCGTCGTAACCGCCCGTGATCAGAACCCTGCCGTCCGCGAGCCTCACCGCGCCGTGGCTCATCCTGACCGAGAGCATGCTGTCGGCGGCCGTAAAGGCGTTGGTCGTCGGATCGTATCGCTCGGCACCGCGGGTCGCAGATCCAACAAATCCCCCGGCCAGCAGAACCGTCCCGTCGCCGAGCAGCGTGGCGGTGTGATAGTTGCGCCTGGCCACCGTCATGGGTCCGGTCCTCGACCAGGTTCCGGCCGCGCCGTCGTACAGCTCGCAAGCGTTCTGGTACCAGGCACCGCCGCTGATCAGCACGCGGCCCCCTGAAATCAGCGTGGCCGAATGGCCCGTGCGGGGGCTTCCCAGGGGTGCGATCTGGCTGAAAACGCCGGCGGCGGGATCGAATAATTCGTTCGTGTCAATATAAATACCGAAGCCGGGCGTGGTGGTCTGAATGCCCGCCGTGATCAGAACCTTGCCGTCAGGCAAAAGCGCCGCCGTATGCCCCGAACGGTGGCCGGCCAAGCTTCCGGTGATGTTGAACGTTCCTGACCCTGGGTCGTAGATTTCCGCCACGGCATGGGTCTGGGGGCCGCTGTTGTCCTGCCCTGCGGCAATCAACACGCGGCCGTCTGCAAGCAAGGTGGCCGAGTGGTGGCTGTGGACCGTCTTCATCTCCACGGCAGGGCTGAACAGGCCCGTGGCCGGATCATAGATTTCCGCGGTCTTTTGGGCTCCGGTGCCTCCGGCGATCAGGACCTTGCCGTCGTTCAGCAAGGTGGCGGTCAAGCCGTCCCTGCGGACATTGGCCATCTGCCCCGCCGGAGCAAACGTGCCCGAGGCCGGGTCGTATAATTCCGCCTCCCTGGTATCCCATCCCGTGATCAAGACCTTGCCGTTTTGAAGCAAGGTGGACGCATGGTTCTGGCGGGCGTGCAGCATGTTCCCGGCGCCCGTCCAGCTTCCCCCCGCGCCATTCGGGTCCGCGTGCGCCACCGCCGCGATTCCAGTCAGAATAACGGCCGCGCAGAGCAGGCACATCACCGGTTTTTTCATTTCCATGATATCCTCCTGTAGGCCGGAACGGCCTGGCCTATTTGATCATAAAAAACACCGGGGGAAAGTAACTCTGGTCGTCGAAAGACGAATCACACTCCCGTATGGCGATCCGCATCCGGCCCCCCGGTTTGATGCCGATGAGCGAATAGGGCAGGCTGATTTCGACCTGATTTCCGGTGATGTCCTTCTGCGTCGAATGGATGGCGTCGTTGATGCTCTTGGGCATTTTTTTATCCTGTTCATATTGATAGATAGAATAGGATGAACAGAAACCCTCGATTTTGCCTTCAATGGCGCCCAGGCAGGCCATTCCGTTGGTGTACCTGATGCAGGCCACGAGGTTGACCTGATATTCATATCCCGTCTTCTTCTGGCCCCAGAAGGCGATGCCGCCCGTGCGTTCGTTGTTGTCCGTGTTGAAATGCATCTCGATGACGGGTCCCGCCATTTGATTCATCAGATAAAATGACGCCTTCTCCTTCAGCTCGGCGACGACGCGGAGTTTCTCCCCGTCGCTTGTGATGGATACCTTGACCACGTCTTTTCCCGGTTTTCCGTCTTCATCACGGACATCCCCGGCCGGATCTTCGAGTTCGATTTGATGCTTTCCGAGGAGGACCTGCGAAAAGGCTGAGCCCGCGATCAGAACGGACAGGGCCGATGCCATGAACCATCTTCGCATTGTGTTGCTCCTTTCCTGAATGAAGTATGATGCGGTTGCGTCCGTTTAATAAGTTGCATGAACCGGACGCTCGGACCCTTGATGACGCATTCGATCCCGATTTTATGTGATTGCCTATTCGGCTCAAAGCGATTCCTGCACCTGACGAAGTGACTGCGGGCCGAAAATCATGCTGAAATACAGTTTCCGCTCCGGGTGGCGTTGACGCACGGCTTTCAGGTTGGCCCAGGGATCGAAAATGCCGAAACGGATATCCACCCCCACGCATTCGGGTATCAGATGAGCCAGTTTCTGCGACATCCAGGCTTCCAGTATCACCTGAATATGGTTCGCATCCGCAATTTTCAGCATCTCCTCCAGGTTTTTGTTTGCCGCGGCGATCCTGGCATCGCTTTCACCATTCATCAGCACGGGCTGGGTGATGATGAAAGAAGCCCCTGCTGCCAGTTTGCGCTCCAGTTTTTCCAGTTCTTCCCGGGCGGGTTCGTAATGGTTGAACGCCGCCCCGCACGTGAACTGGCCGGGATATTCCCTGCGGATATGCTCGATGAGCTGGACGGAAGTGACGGTTTGGATCAATTCAGGATCGTACCCCAGGGCCTGCGGTTGAAGGCGGGAAAGCCTCTCGCTTCCGTCGCCGGAAACGCAGAGCAGGTGCTTGATTCCCAGCTGATGCGCATGCTGAAGCAGAATATGGATGTCCTGCTCGTTCTGTTCCCGCGCCGGGTCGTATGTTTCGCCGGTGATACGGTGGAAGGTGTTCAGATGAACGATGAGGTTGTCCGTTTTGACGGGCAATTCGAGGGCATCGATGATTTCCGGCGCCATAAAGGACACATGGCTCATGGGATTGTCGGTGATGCAGATGACCATGTCATTGCTCAAAAACAGCTTATAACGCTCGCCGAATTTCCTGAAATCGCTTTCCAGATCCTGTGAATCCTGCCTGGGAGCGACGAGTTCCATGAAATGCCTGTCGATGATGGTCGTGGGCATGAACTTTTCCTCAAGGGATGAATCAGATCAGGTTCGGAAATTCCCTGGAACCGCTTCGGCAACGATCCGATATCACGAATAAAAATCCCTTATCCGGCCGACGGCTTCAAATCCGCCCAGGCGGATGCAGTCCTCCAGGCAGGCCAGAGCGGGATGACCGGCGGGCAGGTTCTGATAATTGCGCAGGACTGAACCGACGATCATATCGAGGCCCAGCGGCATGGCTTTTGTCAGAAAGGCGCTTTCGATGGCGCTTTTCACCGGAGAGCCGTCGGCGCGTTTCGACGGGAGCATGACGGTGAAATTGCTCAGTCCGACGGACATGTGAATTCCCGCCAATTGCGGATCGGCGTGAATGAGCGCCATGCTCTCAAGGATTTGTTTCAATTTTCCATCCGTGTCCGTGCCGATCGGCGCGATGCCGGGATCCACGATGCATTGTTGTATGGGAATGGGATATCCCTTGTTGAAAATCACCTTTAAAATCTCTTTGGCCGTATCGTATGTTTCCCGCGCGGAACGGCATGGCGCCGGCTGGCCGTCCACCACGTGTTCAGACACCATCAAAACCGGCATGAACGGTTTGATCTTGTATAGATCGAACATTTCCGTTCTCAACAGGGAGATCGAATTGAGAATGGGGATTTTTCCGCCTGCCCGGTCCAAATCGTAGGCGGCCAGACCCGCGGCGGCGATCCGGCAATCCGGCGTGTCGATCGAAAGAGGCTTGCCGGTGACGGTTTGTATCTCTTTGACCAGGCCGGCCATGAATTCCGGCGAACGCCGGCCCACGTTCACGTCAATGACCATCGCTCCTTTTTCATCCTGGGTCCGCGCCAGAGCCTTCAGCCCTTCGATATCATTCGCGTCAAAAAGCTTCTGCGTGGACGGGACGGAATCGTTTATCGATTCGCCGATAATGGTCAATCCCTGAATGCTCATGATTGCCCTCCGGGTGTGATCTGCCATGCTGAATTTTTATTGATGGATGACCGTTTTACCATTTTTGATGCGCGCCGGAACGTCTCCCCTTTCATGGCGGCGGAAAACCCGGCGTCTGCCGTTCGCCGGGCGGCCCCGGGTCCGTTGGGGCATGCAGTTCTCAAGCGGTATGGATCGGGCGGTTTTTCTTACCGGCCACTGTAGTGAAAATGCCGCGTTTCGACATGAACATCATCCCGAAACGGAACGTCTTCCATTTCGAGCAGAGCGCGTTTCATCTTCCATCCGCCCTGGTACCCTCCCAGGCCGCCGTCCGAACGGATGGCCCGGTGGCAGGGAATGATGAGTGGAAAGGGATTGGATGCCAATGCCGCCCCCACGGCGCGTGCGCCGTGCGGATTGCCGAGATGCCCCGCGATGAGACCGTAGGTGCTCACCCTCCCGCGCGGGATGGCGTATTCGGCGAGAAGGACCTTCCGCTGGAAGGGCCGGCACAGGTCCAGCCTCACCGTGTCGAGCGTGAATCGGACGTTCTCTCCGTTCAGGAACGCCTCGATCCGCCCGGTCAAGGCGTCGATTTCACGGCATGAGCCTTCCGGAATGCCCGGAAACAGCCTTTGAACCGCGCGCCCGGCCGGCATTCCCGGCCTGGACAGGATGATCCGGAATATTTCCGGACCGCTCCCGCGCATCGACCAGAACACGGCTGCCTGTCCGAAGGGCGTGGAACGCAGGCAAACGGCGGGTGTTTCTTTCCCGGACGATTTCAGCGAAAAATTCAATTGGACTCGCAAGAGAATGGATTTGTAAATCCGTTAAAACAATTCGCTTCTTCTGATCAGGCGGTGTCCTTCGAAAACCGTGAGTATGCAAACCCTGTCTTTTTGCACCCTGTAAACCAGCCTGTATTTCTTCACAATCAACTCCCCTATTTCCGGATTTTCCAATTCAGGAACCATTCGACCTGCATTGGGGCTCATGGCGATGGGTTGAGTCTGATCGATCAAAAATCTGATGAACCTTTCAGCGTTGCCCGGATTATTATCGGATATAAAATTCTGAATCTCTCTCATTTTTTCCAGGGATTCATTCGACCATATCACTTGCATTTTTCCAAATCCTCAGGATGATCGAGGCCCAATTCTCTTTTCATTTCCCCCTCGGAAAATGACTTCCCTGAATTGATATCATCAAGACCACGTTTAACCGAATTTATAAATGTTTTTTTATATTCCATTTCATCATATTCATCAGGTGATATGAGCACACCTGCCGGGCGTCCATTTTGAGTGATAACCACATGATGTCCAGTCTCTCTCATCCTATTTAAGAATTTGGATATACTGTTCTTAAACTCACCAACTGGAACGATGTCGCTTGATATATTCATTTTTTCCATTTGATTGACCCCTTAATTTAGGCCTGAATTAATGATTGAATATAGGCATAGATAAGACACATTACAATAAAAAATGACACATTTATAAAAAAACGCGGGCCTCCAATAGCAGGATATTCAGCCCGCGTTTCCAATGTGACCATTTAAATCATGGGATGGATCTCAATTCATCATTTCATCAATCCGGGCCGACAGCATCAATACCACTTTTCCCTTTTGCCGCCGAACATTTTCTTCCAGAATCCGGTTTTTTCCTCATGAACCGGCTGTGTTTCCGCATCCGGCGCCTCCTCCGTCCGTTCCGCGTGCGGCTCTTCCCACTTCGGCCCGGCCGACGCGTCCACCGGTGCGCCGGCCACGCTTTTTCCGAATCCTTCCACCGCCTCGCGCAGTGCGTTGAGCTGTTCCGCCGCCTCGAGCCTCCACTCAGACACCGCCGCCTGCACCTTGCGCAGTTCGTCCCTTCCCGCCAGCGACGAGACGGCCCTGTCGAGCGCCTCCCGCGTCGCCAGCGGCGCGACCGCGCTTTCGACGTCGCACACGCTCGCGAACCCCGCGACGGCCTTCTCGACGTCCGCCTTCGACGCGGCGCTCTCGGCCACCGAGCGCAAATCGTCCTTGGCGCACAGTCCGGCCACGGCCCGGCTCAGATCGTCCTTGCCCGCCGCGCTCGACATTCTCTGCATCAATTCGTCTTTCGTCGCGAGGTTCGAAACCGCCTCCATCATGTCCTCCCGCGAAATGGCCCTCAGCACCGCGCGGTTCAGGTCCTCCTTCGTGGCCAGTTTCTCCAGCGCCGGTTCCACCTCTTCCTTGGTCGCGGCGCGGTCCAGCTCTATCCTTGTGGCCGTGCTTTCGGCCAGC
>JBFZEN010000100.1:0-10375 GCA_041306805.1 bacterium | reverse complement strand
CAGTTTCCAGTCTTGCCGACGTCTTTTGTCTCAAACGCAGCAAACCGCAGTATGGCCATGGCATCGGTGTTGTTCACGAGGCAGTCCTGGTTCGCGTCCGCGGCCAGCAGCGGAACGTTCTTCAATTCGCTGATGAACGCCGTATGGTAAAGTATGGCCAGGGCGTCGCTGCTGTTCACCCCCTGTCTCGCGATGGCGTCGTCGTATGAGCCGGAAGGAGTGAGGTGTTCCGAATACCGTGGAATTCCGCACAATTCGAAGGCTCCGTTTTCGTCGGTGGAAGAAATGCTGGACCCCAGGTTCAGTTGAAAAACGGATTTTTGGTATGCGGGACTGGAAATCGAACCGGAGATTTTCTTCGGGGAATAGCACACCAAGGCGGGAGACGAACAGGATCCATCGGAATTTCTTTTGGATGCGACGGAAAAATAGATGAATTTGTCCCAGCTGTCGGGCACGTAGGTAAAGGTCGTATCGCCCGTTCTGGCGTCCGGATATTCCATGTGTATCGATGCGTAGGCCATGGAATCGCTGATATAGGTCGACCTGGTGCCGATGAGGTATTCATCGCATCCGGGCACTCTCGACCAGGCCAGGCGGAGACTGCCCGACTGGGTTTCAAGCCGCATTCGCCTGGGAGAAGGAAGCGACAGAGTTTGTTGCGAGGGGGGCATCAACTGATCCGCCGAACCGTCACCGTCTATATCTTTCATGAAGGTAGGCTTCGCTTCGTCTTTTTTAATTGAAATTTGGTCCGCCATGTTGGGCCTGATGGTGAGGTTCTCGAACAGGGAGGTCGAATGCTCACCGGTGTTGGCATGATGGTCGATTCTCAAGGTATATAGATTCTGCAAAGACCCCGAATTCTCGGGAATGACGGACACCTGGTAATCGTTCAGATCGGCGCAGGCCAATTCCAGCATTTTGCTGCCGTCGTTCCTGCGGCTGTAACTGGCTTCGTTTGGCCCCAGGGTGGACGTGACACCCTTACCTGCGGTGTAGTAAAGTACACCACCGGTCTTGATATTCTTTACCTGAAAATCGACAGGGCATTCAAGGCCCAAAATAGATTTAAAGGAAGTCCAGAATGTTTTTGGGGGTTTCACGTAACCCGTGTTTTTAATGAAATCTTCCCGGTCCTGTTCTATTTTCCTTTGTATTTCAGCTGGCAAATGCTCTTGGGTCAGCATATAATCATAGATTTCCACAATGCCCTGCGTCTGTTCGTTGATATCATCGGCCGCCTTGACCACCTTGTACATGCGCAACAGTTTTGAAAGGTCGGCACCTGAGCCCAAGCCCAGTGCATAAAATTCATTGATATCTTCGGTCAATGCCTTTGTTTTCTCTCCTAGGTCGCCAAGCATGATTTCCTGGATTTTCGCCATGTTGGCCAAATCATTATTATCGTTATAGATATAGAACAACCGGATGCTTTCCTTTTTGCTCTCAAGACTGGTGGACAACCCCCACTCTCCGGGACCAGTATCGCCGGGCAGATATTTGACCAGTCCGTCCCAATGGTCAAGAGATGACCGCCAGTATTCCTGTTTCGTATCCGCATCCTGAACCACGATTTCAATGTCGAACGCGGTGCTCCGGAGTTCCAACTCCATATCGGTGAAATCAAAATTCCGGTTTAAGAGCACCATCACCTGGCGGGTCGAGTTTTTATCGATGGCAGTGGTTTCCGGCCAGTTGTCCTTCGCCAACTGTCGGTATTCATCGAGTGCCCCCAGTTTTCCCGAAAACTTTGAGGAGTATTGAACCCGTAACAAGCACCTAATTTTCAGGTCGTATTGGGTCAAATTCTTCAAAAAAACCACGCAGCCAAGAACCTGATCGGCCGCCCTGCGTTCCCAATCTGAGACGGACGTGGGGGGAAATTGAACAATGCAGTAATGGTAATCGCGGTTCCCCACGGTAAACCTGTAGTCGTGCGTGCCGTCTCCGCCGAAATTGATGATCTTTGTCTTGTCTTTTTCTATTGAAAAATCGATCGGCTCGTTCGTTCCCGAACCCGAAACCGCGATTTCGAAAGGATTAACCGATGAATTGTTGGCGATCCGCACGGTGGCCGAATACGCCTTCTGTTCCTGCGGCTGAAATCGGACCTGGAGGTCTCCCGAACTGCCCGGCGTTATACGCGAGGGCTTGCTGACAATCTGGAAATTGACGGTATTTGAAACAGTGACGTCTGTAATGTTCAAGTCCGCGTTTCCGGTGTTCTCAATCTTGATAACTGCCGTCTTGAAAATTTTGATTGCAACGTTTCCGAACTGGAGGGGCGTAGGCGTGGCCCTGATGATAGGCCTTTTTGCCTCCGATACAGTGATGTAGTTGGTTCTCGTCTTGTATCCGCTGCCGCCGGGACCGGTCACCGTCAGACTGACCGAGTAGGTTCCTGGGTTGGCATACAAATGGCTCGGATTCCTGTTTGAACTGGAGCCGTTGTCACCGAAATTCCAGTTCCAGCCCGTTATAGTGCCCGATGAGTAATCCGTGAACTGAACGGTTAATGGCGCCGTGCCGGACGTGGGAGCTCCGGAGAAATCGGCGGTGGGTGATGGATAATATACAGTGATGTAGTTGGTTTTCGTCAGATATCCGCTGCCGCCGGGACCGGTCACCGTCAGACTGACCGTGTAGGTTCCTGGGTTGGCATACAAATGGTTGGGATTCCTGTCTGAACTGGTGCCGTTGTCACCGAAATTCCAGTTCCAGCCTGTTATACTGCCCGATGAGTAATCCGTGAACTGGACGGTTAACGGCGCCGTGCCTGACGTGGGAGCGCCGGAAAAATCGGCAACGGGCGGTGAATAACCCGTAATAATGACTACAGGATTCTGATAATATTTAAATACTGTCGTCCAAGTGCTGCCCATATTTACGTTGAAAACAGCGCAGATCCAGTACGTGCCAGGTGATACACTGCCTGTATTCCAATTATAGTCCTTTGAGTAAAAACTACCAGAGAAACTCGTATTGGAATTTGGCAGTAGTGTCATTTTTAATGGATCCCCATCACCCTGACTTGCCGAGCCATACGGCCTTGAATCTGAATAAAGTGCGACCGAATGGGGAAACATCCCTGCGTCCCAGGCACTTGCTTCCCAATGGATTCTAACTATTGTACCTTGTGCGACATTATTTAGGTCTAACGGCGAGGTGATTGATATTTGAATTGTCTGCGAATAGGATTGTAGAAAAAAGGTAAAAATGATAAATAGGGGGAATATCCTTTTCATATTCTGCTCCATAATTTGATTAAGATAATATTTTTCAAAATATTTCTATTTGGTTATTATTTTATAACATTGAATAAAGCCAGATATATTTGTACATAATATAATTATCTATCGAGATTATATACAACAAAATATAGCAGCAATATACCGAAATGGAGAAAAAAATCTAAGGCTAAATAATGTATAAAATCACTGCTGTCCCAAATAGCTCAGAATTTATTTTTGGTTGATTGAGAAAACAAGGACTTAACGAGTACATTTCTGATTTTTCCATTTGAGGTTGTTTCTGCTGTCCAAGTTCAATACAATGCCAAGCATTCTTGGACAGGTTTGGGCACTGGTGAAATATTGAAATATGGCTGATCCAGCCATTCCCACAAATCCTTGTAAGTCAACAAGTTCATGCGAAGCATGGCCACAAGATTTGAAAGGGACCACTGGATTTTTGATTTGGCTTTCAAATATTTCAAGATTAAAATGGCGATCAATGCTGTCCAAATTTGAATCATAACAGCATTGAAGGATGTTCCTACAAATGTTTTGATGCGTAGATTTTGTTTCAATGCCTTGAAAAAGAGCTCGATCTGCCAGCGGTCTTTGTAAATAGCCGCAATAGTCGAAGCGGCTAGCTTCATGTTGTTGGTAATAAACGTAAATCGTTCTTTCGTTTCTGTATCCTTAAAAACAATCATCCGCAAAGCTAAAGGGCATTTTTTCTTTGAATAAAACCCTTGCAGGTGGATGAGTTGATCCTTCAAAATGTTACTGTTTTCAGGAATCGGATTTTTTTGTACGATATGATAATCTGCATTCTCCTTGAGACGAGTGACAAAATAAACACCTTGTTGGGTCCAGAAAGACCATAAAGCATAGTCTACCAAACCGCGATCAATAACGATAATGGTACCTGGATCCAAGGCTATTTTCTTTAAAATATTGACTTCGTGAACCTTTCCTGGGGTAACATGTACGAATTGGGGCAAATAACCGGCGTGATCCAAAAGTAAATGCAGTTTGATCGCCCCTTTGGTGCGTCTGAATTTGGCCCAGTCAAACATGCTTAAACAGAGTGCAATAATGCTCGAATCAAAACTTAACAGCTTGTTCTTAAAACGAAACTTGTGTCTACCACCAAATTGAGAATGACAAATACCGAGAATATGATAAAACAATTTCTCATACAATTGCCACGGTCGATGCTCATTGGCATACGCCAATGTAGATCGGCTGGGAGCCTTCTTCATTCCGAGATGAACCATTTTTCCCAGTGAAGTGGCGAGTCCTCCACAGATCTCCCGCAGGGTATGAGCTTGTGCCAACTGGCAAAAAAGCATCGATACGAACTGATCCCAACAGTTGAATCCCTTGATTCTCTTTGAGGAACGTGTTTCATGAACGAATGACTCAAATTGCCACCTTGGAAAAAAGGATAGAATTTGTCCGAAAATGCTGTTATATTTGTTCATGGGATGAGCCTCCTTTTTTGTTCCTCTTTGCTAGCACAAAGAATATAGGGAGACTCATCTCATTTTTCTATACTTTTCTAATTCCTATCTTGGACAAGAGTGATTTCACATATATGGTAAAATGTCAAGTAAAAAAGAATATTTGACAAAATAGATGATGATTGAAATCCGGTAGCGCGCGTTTCGGACAACTTCAGGGGCCGGCCAGCGGCACGGCTGAAGCGCTCATCACGCCGAGATGGTTCCTGTGTTTCACGGCGATGAAATAAGCGTTTTCCGGCGCGATGAAGGGGATGGTCTCGCTGCCGTCCACATCCACGAGCCTGCCGTCGTTCCTGACAAATACGCTTTTCGTGAAATTCTCCCCCGAACCGTCGGCTTCCGCCCGAAGCTCGATAAGCGCCCAGTCCACGGCGTTCGGGGGCACCGAGGCCGCCGCGGTTCCGTCATAGGGTGAATTCAGGGGAATGTGCCCGCCGTCGAGCAGATCCGTCCGCATCTCACCCGAGGCATAGGCGCCCTCGAGAAAGGCACGCGCGGAAACAAGCACGCCGAATTCATAGGCGCCGATGTCCGGTGTCTGGACCATGGCCCTGCCCCTGATGTCCCGCGTCAAACCGACGTCGGTTCCCGCGTTGATCGCCGGGCTGCCCAAGGTGAGCTGAAGCCCGTCGTCGATCGTGCGGGGAATGCCGTCGGGTCCCAGGACGCTGCCCGACGCGGCGAAATGGGGATCGACGCCGAGCAGGTCGGAAGGCGAACCGGGATTGGGGTTGTCCCTGCAGCCGAACGTCATGTTGTTTGCGCATTCATAACTGCTGGCGGCGTCATGCCAGTAGGGGGCGATGATCATGGCGAAGAGGTTGTTTTTGGCGATTCCCGTGGAGCCGAACCTGAAACCCACGCCGTGAATGGAGACGGGGTCGTCGACGCCCAGGCCCAGCCATGTATTGTTGCAGACCTGGATGTTCTGGACGTTTTCCGCGCACACACCCCACGACGTGAAGCCCTCGATCACGTTGTACCGGATTATAATGTCCGAATGGCTGGAACCGTTTCCCTCCATCATGAAGGCCTGGTGGGCGAAACCGGTGCACACGTTGTATTCGAACACCATATTCTGCGCCGTCCCGCCGTTATTGTCATACGTCTGGAAGAAATCGACGTGCGAGGCGCCGATTTCCGATTCAATGGTCCCGTGCAGATAATTGCGCCGGATGACGCCGTTCGTGCCGAAAAAGCGCATGAAATCGGCGTCGCCGACGGCGTAAATCAGGCGCTCCAGATCGTTGTCTTCGACCAGCCAGTGGTCGCCCGACACGGACGAAATCGCCATGTTGCACCCGTAGATGTGGTTGCCGCGCACGGTGACGTCGTTCCACAGACCGCCGTTGGCTCCCCAGTTGGTGGAAATACCGGCTCCCGGAACGTTGTGTATGTAATTGTCCTCGATCTCAATGCCGTTCCCGCTCAGCCACACGCCGCCTCCCAGCCAGCCACCGGCGTCGTGCGTGATGTCGAACCCCTCCAAACGCACGGCGTCCGCATTCAGGTTGAAGCCGTGCAGCACCTGCACCGTCCTGCGCGGAACGGCCCTGAATGTGATTTTCGCGGCCGTCGTTCCGTCGCGGGTAACCATGACGCGCTCGTCGTAGGTCCCGGTTTTCACGAAAACCGTGTCCCCGGGATTGACCATGTCCGCGGATTTCAGAATGGTCAACCAGGGAAGGGATTCGGTGCCGGGGTTGGCGTCGCTGGCCGAGGGGTGGCCGTTGTCCACGTAATACTCGAATGGGAAGAGAGAAGACCGGATGAGCACCGCGAGTAAAAAGCACATCATTCCGGCCGTCCTGCGCCGGCGGGAATACTTACAAACGGTCCGATTTTTCAATATGGGATATCCTTCTATTGTTGATTCAGATTACTCACAGGATTCTTCCGGAATGTTCACTTGAGCATGACCATTTTCCCGACGGCGGCGAATCCGTCCCGGGTTTCCACCCGGCAGAAATAGACGCCCGACGGAAGCGCCAGGCCCCGGGCGTCGGTGCCGTCCCAGGCCGCGGTATTCCTGCCCGCAGCCTGCATGCCGTCCGCCAGCGTCTTCACGAAAGCGCCGTGGACGTCGTAGACCGCCGCACGGACGCGGCCGGCCGAACCCAGAGTGTAGGCGATCGTCGTGGAGGCGTTGAAGGGATTGGGGTAGCAGGCCTCGAGGGCGAATGACGCCGGCCGTTCCGCCGGAGACTCCGCCACCTCCGTGCTGCCGCCGGTCACGAACCACTCGGGATTGCGGGCCCCCGTGGTGAGGCTCAATGCGGCGAAATCGCGCGTGTCGAGGTCGAGCACCAGGAGCTTGTTGTCGCTGAGGCGGTCGACGGCGAGATATTTGTCATCGGGAGAGAACGAGGGACGCTCCACGTCGCGGCCGGGGAACTGCAGGAACTGGTCCTTGCCCGATTCGGCGAAATGGGCGATCTTGACGTCCCAGTTTCCCTCAACGTCGATGAAAGTGTAGGCGATGCGGTCGGGATCGATCGAGCTGTACTGCACGTTGCCGGCGCTCGATCCGTCCGACTGGGCGGGCAGCATCGCGTACAGCTTGTAGGCCTCGCCGGTAAAATCGATTTCGCCCATGCTCCACCACGCGCGTTTTTCGCCCGAGGACAGCGTGATTTCGTTGTAGGCGTCGAACGCCAGCCTGGGAATGCCGGGGTTGGGCGACCAGTCGAGCACGTCCGGATAGCGGATGGTGGAGCGGGTGATGCCCTCCTGGGTCGGGGGAAGAACGAGGGGGATATAATAAATCTGGCCGTCGATGAGCAGGTAGATGTTCTCGTCGTTGTCGTAGATGGATGTGAGGGCGACGTATTTGCCGTCGCGTGAAACCGCCGCGCTCCAGAGATCACCCTGCGACTGGATGTACACGGTTTGAAATGTTTCGTAGTCGTAGCCGTTGGGCAGATTGGACAGGTCGGCGCGGGCGAGCACGCCGTTTTCGTTGATGAAATACAGATAGCGGCCGTCGGCTGTGGTGGAAAACTGGGTCCAGGCGCCGGTGGTGCTCTTGACCCGGATGTTCGACAGAAAGTAATCGGTCTTGTTGATCACGTCGTAGAGGCCGACCTGCTTGTCGTCGCGGACGAAGGCGATCCACTGGCTGCCGCCCGTCACCGGCGTCACCTCGTTGCCGGCGCCGCCGCTGCCGGTTCCGCCCGAGCCCGTGCCGCCCCCGTCGGTCACCTTCACCGCATCGAAGGCCGCCTTGACCGCATCAAGTTCGGCGCCGCTGCCGTACAAGTCCGTGGCGCTCTGCTCGAGCGCCTTGCGCGCGTCCTTGAACTCGGTCTGGCGCGTCATGTAATGGGTCAGCGCGCGGTAGTAGATCTTCTCGGCCTTGTCGCGGCCGATGGCGTTCGCGACGAGATAGGCGGCGTGGCTGGGAATGCCGCAATTGGTGTGCACGCCGCCGTAGTCCTCGGTGGTGTGGTCGTACTGGTCCATATTCGACGGCAGGGGGTTGAGCACCTGGGAATTTCCAGGCTGGGCCAGGTCGCGCAGCGCCGACCCCATGCCCGGCCGCATGATGTCTTCACCCATCAGCCAGTCGTCGCGGTCCACCATGCAGGCGAAGAAGTCGGACATCGATTCGTTCAGCGCGCCGGACTCGTCCTGGTAAATCAGGTTGGCGGTGTATTCGGTGACCCCGTGCATCACCTCGTGCGCGGCGACGTCGAGGGCTTCGGCCAGGGGCGTGAACGCCTCGGCCCCGTTGCCGCAGAAGAAGGCGCGGCCGTTCCAGTATGCGTTGTCCATGGCCTGGTTGTTTTCGGTCACGTTGACCACCATGAGCATGGTCGACGCCGCGTTGTCGATGGCGCGCCTTCCGTGCGTGTTTTTCAGGTAATGGTAGATCAGGCCCAGGTTGTAGATCCCGGACACGGCGCTTTGATCGGACCACGAGGTGCGCGACGGGGAGGCGATCATGTAGAACGAGGACGTCTCGCCCGGGTCGGTGTTGTGGAGATCGATCAGCTGCAGGCCCCCGGCGGGATTGGCGGGAAGCCGGCTGGCCGATCCGGAGAGTTCGTTGGCGTCGCTGAGCATGAAATAGGTTCCCGAATCCTCATAGGCGCGGAAGGAGCGCGCGGCATTGTTCAGGTCGAGCCCCGAGGCGTCGACCGCGCCCTCGGTCTTGGTGTTGTTGAACGCGTGCAGCACGGCGCCGGTGGAGGCGTCGACGAACAGGGTGAACCAGTCGCGGACGGACGCGGCCATGTCGACCTGCCACACCAGATGCGGCGCGCCGCCGCGGCCGATCCAGACGACCTTTTCGCAGGCCGGCTCGGGAAAGCGCAGCAGGTGTTTCATGCCGGCGGGGATATCGCGGAGCAGGTTGAGGCCCGCCAGGTGGGCGCGGCCGAGTTCCAGCGCCCGAGCGGCATCCACGGTTCCGGTGCCGGCATCGACGGATCCGGGCGTCGGGGCATAGCGGCCGTTTACGGCATAGACGCGGTCCGAGGCGTCCATGTGGACGTACAGCTCGTTGGCCCATACGGGCACGCCTTGAATGCATTGCTGCAGGCGCAGGTGGCGGAAATTCAATTCATCTGTTTCGTAACGGTTGAGCATGAACTCCGCGGCCGGGTTGTCGATTTTCATCACCGAGGCGAAGGTCTCGAGCCAGCTTTGCGCCAGTTTCAGGTCGCGCAGCGCCCGGTCCGTTTGAACGGCCGACTGCATGGTCAGGGCGGACAAGGACGCGGTTTTAAGCCGGCCGGCGCTGCCCAGGTCGCCGCTGATGAAGGCGATGGTGCCGTTCTCGGCGAAAAGCAGGTCGCTGATTTTCAGGCCGCGGGCCGATGCCAGGGCGAGCACGGCCCTGTCGGGGCGTTCCGCCTTCTGCAGGGCCCGGCTCGATTTGCCGTCCGGGCTGACGGGGCCGGCGTTTTTCCATACCGGACCGGCGGTTTTAAGGTTTTGTATCGCGCGGATCCGCCCCGGCGCGGGAACCGTCGCAACGCGGTGCGCCGCGCCGGCGGGAAGTGCCGCTGCAACCAAAGTGAACGCCAAACAACAACGAAACGCCTTCATGTGATGCCTCCTGTTAAAAACATCTTAAGAAAAATTGCATCCAAACCCTTCAGGCGGGGTGGAACCTAGAACCGACGCCTGTCCTGGTCGAAAAGCACGTCTCCCGTGGCCGCGTCGATGAAATAATCCCATTGATCCATGCCGCCGCTGAGCGCCACATGCCAGGCCAGGCGGACGTCTTCCCGGACCGGATAGAAAACGAGCGCGGTTTCTTCGATCTTCGACATTCCTTTGACCGCCCCCTGTTCAAGAGCCCAGGTTCCGGCTTTTCCCGCGGCAAGCGACGGCGCGGCTGCGGCCGTCAGGGAAGCGTGGTAATTGCCGTTGACCTGATACACCTGAGACTTGTCATTTACGTGGAGAATCAACTCGTCACCGTATACGGGAACCTCACGGTGCAGCCTTTCGTAGCGGTAGTGGGTGAAACCCAGATCGTCCCCGTCGGCGCGCAGCAGGCGCAGTTCCTTGTCCGGATCGGCGATCTTGAACAGCTGCACGTTTTCCTTGAGGACTTGGGTCAGGACCTGAGGGCGTTTATCATTCTGGATGTTGGAGAGGTCGGCCAGG
>JBFZEN010000099.1:0-8709 GCA_041306805.1 bacterium | reverse complement strand
GTCCAGCTGCTGGCACGCATGCTTTTCAATATGGAAATGCCGTTCGCCCTGGTTTCGCTCGAGGGCGGCAACAAGCACAACGCCATTCCCCGCGAGGCCTTCGCCAAAATCATCGTCGCTCCCAAGGACGAGACGAAGTTTAAAAAGGTGTTAAGCAAACGCTTCGAGGCCGTGAAATTCGAGTACAAGGCCGTCGAAAAGGACATGGCGCTCTCCATTCAACCCGACACGGAAACCAAGACCAAGCCCATGGACACGCCGTCGCGCGACAGGTTCCTCTCGCTGCTTTTCGCCCTTCCCCACGGCGTGTCGGCCATGAGCCAGGAAATCCCGGAACTGACGGAAAGCTCCAACAACGTCGCCATCGTGAGGTGCGAGGCCGCACAGGCCCGCATCCATACCAGCAGCAGAAGCTCCATCGGTTCGGCGCTCGAGGCCGTGCGCGCCAAAATCGGGGCCGTGGCCGGTCTCGCGGGCGCCAAAGTCGTCCATCTCAAGGGATACCCCGGATGGGCCCCGAACCTCGAATCAAACCTGCTGAAAACCATGAAAGAGGTCCACGCCAGACTGACGGGAAAAGAACCCGAAATCAAGGCCGTGCACGCCGGGCTGGAATGCGGAATTATCGGCGAAAAATTCCCGGGCATGGACATGATTTCATTCGGCCCGAACCTGCGGAATCCGCATTCGCCCGACGAAAAGGCGGAAGCGGCCTCGGTGGAGCGGTTTTTCCGTCTGCTGACGGCCACGCTTGAAGCCCTGGCTTGAAATGGGGAGTCGAAAATGCCCGTTCGAAAATCGAATCCCCTTGTCAGGCATATCAAGCGCCGCCTCTCGGAAGGCGTGCACAAGGTCAAACCCGTTTCACGGAAGGTGAAATCGACGCATGACACGGTGCTGCTCTCGACCCTGGCGCATGGTTCATTCGTCGTCTTTTTTCTTCTCGGCCCGCTGACCATGGCCGTTCCCCTGGCCATATGGATTCTGGAGCACAGGCGTCCCAAACCGGTGCTTCAGGTCGAGTTCCACGCCCGTCAGGCCTTTTTTTACCAGCTGGCGGTGTGGGCGGCCGCGGGCGCGCTGATCGGCCTTTCATGCCTTCTCATGTTCATTTTCATCGGACTGGCCCTCATTCCTTTCGTCATTCTGGCATTTCTCGCCGCCGTGGCCTATGCCGTATACGGCGCCATTCAGGTCTGGAACGGCAACCGGTTCAGGTACAAATTCGTGACCTATTACGTCGAACGGCAGAGGCGAAAATAACCACATGGTCCCCAAATCGGTTCTGGACCGGGCCAAAGCGTTTCTCTGCTGGGATACCTTCCCCGACCTGACGGTCCAACTGATCGGGCTCGGGGAAACCGCCGCTTATTTTTTTCCCCCATCGAACGACAACAGCACCGTCGTCGTGTTCTACCAGAAACAGGCGGCCGATTTTTCGCGCCCCCTGTTTCTTCTGTTTCACGAGGCGGGGCACCTGCTTCAGTTCCAGGAATGGGAAAAGGAGGGACGGGCGCCTGATTTCCGGAGAATCACGGGCGAATCGTCGGGCGCCATCAAGACGGCTTTTGAAAGGGAAAGCTGGAACTGGGGAAAGGATCTGTTCGAAGATTTCATTCACGCGCAGAAACTGGACGGCGACCTGCTCGATGCGTATGAAAAGTACGCTAAAACCTGCGTTCAGAGTTACGGTTGAGAATCATTCATATGACGGCAGCACAACGGACCCGTCCGCGGAACGGCACAAAAGGCAGGCCATGACATCCGAATCCATAATCGTTTTCGATTTCGACGGGGTGATTTCCAATTCCATTCACGATTCGTTCCGGACCGCGCTCAACGCCTATATCCGGTTCGTGCCCAAACATTCTTTTCCGCTGCAGGGACCGCTGGACACGTCCGCGAAGACATTCCTGTTCGAAAAGGAGCACCCGGACCTGTTCGAGCGGTTTCAAAGAATCATCCCCCTGGGGAACAGGGCCGAAGATTATTACACCATGCTGACCATGCTCGATGAAAGGGATGACGGCGGCGCGACGGAACAGGACGATTTTACCGCCTATGCCAAAACCCTGCCCGTCCTCCGGCAGGCGGAATACGGGCGTCTGTTTTACGCGGTCCGGAATGAGCTGCAGCGCGCGGATCCGCACGATTGGGCCGGGCTGATGCCCGTCTTCCCCGGCTTCACCGACGCCGTGCGCGAACTGTCGAAACGGTTCATCCTGGCCATTGCCACGTCGAAGGACAGGTTCTCGGTAAACCTGCAGCTGAAAACCTACGGCATCCTCCCCTTCTTCCCTCCCGAGAACATATTGGACAAGGACTTCTCGGAATCGAAGCGCGACCACCTGGTCCACATCCGGAAGACGCGCGGTGTGCCGTTCGGTTCCATCCATTTCATCGACGACAAGCTGCTGCATCTCGTTTCCGTGAAGGACCTGGGGGTAAAATGCTATCTGGCGAAATGGGGCTTCAACACGCCGCGCGAGCACGCGCTGGCGGAAAAGGAAGGATTCGTTTTATTGAAACTGGACGAGTTGAAAAATCTGGGAAAAGGAAAATGCCCAGCCCCCTGAACAGAATCGTGTCGCCCCTGGAAGAGACGAATTTGTTTACCTTCATCTTGACGCGGCCGGATCCGTCAAGATGGTATTGGATCTCGGTGGATTGGTTGAATGGATTCGGATAATTCTGGGCCAGCCCGTATTTTTTCACCGTCGGATCCGGGCTTTCGACGCGGCACGTCGTCGTTTCGGGGTACCGGGCCATGGTTTCCTTGACCCAGTCGGACGCGTTTCCCACGTACGCGCCCACCTTTTGATAGATATTCATAATGGAATTCCGGTTGATATTGTGGTTATAATCGACGAAAAACCCGTGGATGTCGCCGGACAGCTGGTTGTCCAATTCGAAGAGCTTCACCGGTGTATTGCACGCGAAATCGAATGAGCCGAAATCGACGTAGCGGATGTTCCGGTTGTCGCTCGTCCGCAGATGGAAGCGCCCGTGGGTGAGGTCGAAAACCAGGTTCCACTTGGTCCAATTGGGCGGACCGACACTGGAGAGAACGGCAAACGCGTGGACCACGACGGATCCGTCTTTCGCGGGATTGTAATTGTTTATCATTTCAGCCGCGCGGGAAAACCGTGCCAGGGACGAAAAATCGGACGCGGACGGGGAAGGCCTCTGGTCATAATATGCCAGGGCGCTTTCGTAGGTGTTGTTGGTCAGCACCCTGACCGGCATCGTTTCCCGGGTATGGGTCACGAGTTGGCCGTTCAGCCATTCCATGCTGACGCATGCGCCCGTGCCGTCGGCCACCAGAAAGTGGCTGTGGTATTCATTGACGTCGATTCGTATCATCGAATCGCTGGCGATGACCTCGTCGACCGTGGCGCAGTTGTCGAGCTGGTACTGTATCCATTGGGGCTGGCAAATGGCCGGCCGCGGATCTTGATCGGGGAAACGCGTTTCTGAAAGCGTCATCTCGCCCACGGCGAGGCCGGCCTCGTTCATTCCGCGCGAGGGGAATTCGCGCCCGAACTGGTTGATCGTGACGCTGCCGTATTTCGACGTCCACGAAGGCTTGTTCGCGAACCAGCATCCGGTCTTGAACACGTTCCGTTTGTTGACGACCAGCATGCCGTCTCCGCAGTACCAGTCGAGGTTGTTGCCGAACACCACCGTGCCGCCGGCGGCCATGCAGATCGAGGTGCAATCGGAACGGCAGGCGGCGTAAGCGAAAACCAGGAACAGGACGGCTGCTTTGATTTGATGATTCATTTCATCCCCCTTATCCACGCCTGGTCAGGATGCCTGGCATTGAATTCGTCTGACCCTGAAGACTTGCAGACTGCATCCGGACGGGCGGGCGACCAATCATCCGCGCGGTTCCATTTTCAGTTTCGAGAAAACCATTCGTGCATGTCGACCGAATATTCCTTCAGATGGGAATTCCCCTTTTCATCCTCCAATTCATGATTGCAGCCGTCGTATACCTTCACCGTCAGGTTGTCCTTTTTCAGCTCCGCGAACCTGCTCTGCAGGTAATACAGCGATTCAAGGGGCACGGATTCGTCCTTCGAACCCATGGCATAGAACAGGGGGATGTTCAGCCCGGCCAGGCCGGCCATGGGATCGGTTTGCAGCATCTCCTTCCAGTACCGGTGCGTGCAGCCGAGGACGAACCGGTCGGTAACGGTATTTTTCGTCACCGCTTCATACAATGCGTCAAAATCGACGCCGTGCTTCCGGCCCCAGATTCTGAAAGAATCCAGCCCTTTCATGCCGCCGTCCCCCAGAACCGCGACATGTGTGATTTCCGGAATTTGGACTGCGATGGCCGGCGCTATCGTTCCCCCCTCCGACACGCCGAAAAGGACAATCCTGTTCTTACGGTTCGCATCGTCAGACAACACCTGCCGTATGAATTCCACCTGATCGGCTGTCCGCCTCGACGGCATGTCGTTTTCGAAATATTCACGGGACGGTTCGTCCAAATCCGTGCCGTTGTGCGGCACATGCCTTTTCTGCAGCGCGAACACCCGGACATGACCGGGCATGTCTTTCAGCAGGAAACTGAACAACTGGACGCTCGCGTGGCCGGACCCCCAGACCGCGAACATCACCGTATCCGTTTTCTTTCTTTCGCCCAGCGTGAAGGTGTAATAGGCCGCTTCATACCCGTCGCTCAGCCTGACCGTCCGCATCCGGGAGGGGTACAGTTCCATGAGGGTCAGCACGACCATTCTGTCGAAACCGGCGCAATTGAAAAACAACAGAACGATAATCACGTGGAAAATGGCCGTCTTCTTCATGTGGCTTGCATTTTCAATCGATTGAATTCATTCTGATCCGCGTGAATGTGTCCCTCGGACAAGATGAGCGGGGCGTTCTATTCTTTGATGCCTTCATAGAACCGCGCCTGGCTCGTTGTCATGTAGGGGCCCAGCCAGAGAAACCCGATGCCGAGGGTCAATATGCACAGCAGCATCCAGCCGGTGAACCGGAATTGCAGTCCGGCGTATTTCCAGAAGTGATTTTTCATCCACCGGGCGCTCTTCCGCACCGCCTCCCGGCCGCCGGCCGAACGGCCGTCGGCCAGAATGAAAAAGATCATGGAATACAGAACCTGAAAATAAAGGCAGATCAGTATCCCGAAAAACATGCACAACAGGGCCAGTCCCGTCATTTCCGTTCTCATGAAATTCATGGCCAGCAGCGCCGGAACCGCCGTCGCCGCGGCAAGAATGAGCGCTGTGATCAGAACGGCGGTCAGGGCCGGAAGAAACAAACCGGTTTTTTCAAACAGGTCTTCGACCTCCCCTTTTCCCGTACGGATCAGTTTCAGAAAGAAGCGCGACATGCCGGCTGCCAGAAGCCCCGCCAAGAAGAATCCAATAACCGGGATTACGGAAATCACGCACGTCACGATAAAAACGACAATCGCCTTACCCCAATGCCCTTTCAGGCTTTCGCGGGCTTTCTTCATCAGCAGGGCGTTGCCTCTGAGGACCGGTCTTTCACGGACCGGCGCCTTTTGCTTCACGGCGGGTGGGGATACCGGAGCGGCCTCAACCCCGGCCGCGGGGAACAATCCGGGAACGCGCCCGGCTTCGACCCACTGCTTGCCCAGCGGCCTGCTCCATACCTTGTCCGTCGATTTGAGCTTTTTCTGGGCGGCAAGCCGGATGATCAAAGACTTTTCGACAGGACCAGACCGCTTGCCGTCGACGGCGAAATACCATTTGAACCCTGCCCCTTCCGGGCGGGATGGGACAGTCAACGCGCGGCCGCAACCGGGACAATTGGCAGTCCGGCCTGAAAGCGAATCATTCCCGTTGAGTTTTCTTTGACAGGTCGGGCAGGAAAACCGTATCATTCTCACTCCCTGGGATGATGTGGACGCGAAAGAATGGCTGCTATATTAATAATAAAAAAATCGTAGCCAAACAAGGCTTTTCTTGCTGTCTTTTGTCAGGTTCTTGTCATGGCGGAAAGGAGGGGTGCATTGAGGGGCTGATCCATATTCTTATGGGTAACCGACCACCCGCGAAGCGGGTGGCTTTTGGAGTCGGCCGCAGGCCTGCGGAATGACCGGGTTTTATGTTTTATGGAATTTCATCCTTTGTTTCGAGACGGATTCTCTGATGAGCGACATCAATTCGTCGTATAAAAAGGGTTTGGTCAGAAAATAATGCGGCTGTATCGATCTGATCTTTCTCCTCGTCTCGCTGTCGTCGTATGCGGAAATGAATATGATGACAGGCCGGTAGAAGGCAAAAATCTCCTCCGACAAGGTGATGCCGTCTTTGCCGTCCTGAATGTGTATATCCATGAGGATGACATCGGGCCGGAGGATTGCGGCGGCATCGACCACGGACTCCGATGAGATGGCCGTGCCGACCACGTTGAATCCCCTGCCCTGCAGTTCGGTCTCGATCTCCATGGCAATGATGATTTCATCCTCGACGATCAGCACCGAGATGGATTTGTCTTTCACGTCGTTCATAGGGGAAAAACAATTGTGAACTTGCTGCCGTTCTCGGACAACACCTGAAGATTCCCATTGATCTGCTTTACCAGGCTGTTGACCAGTTTCAGACCCAAAGAATTGGTGCTTGCAATATCGAGACCCTTGGGCAGCCCGATTCCGTTGTCCTTGACCACGACGACAAGGTGCTTGCGTCCGCGGCGCATTAATTGAATCGACAGGACGTTGTCGCGGTCCTGGCTGAAACCGGGATCATTGAACGCGTATTTGAGCGCATTCGAAATCAACTCGTTAAAAATGAGGCCCAGGGGTATCACGGTATCGATGGAAAGCGAGATGTCCTCAAGGTCATAATGGAAACGGATCCGGGAACTGCCCCGAACATAGGTGCCTTTGATATAGTCGGACAGGTTGACAATGTACTCCCGCAGGTCGATGTGCGACAGGTCCTTCGATCGATATAATTTTTCGTGCACAAGGGCCATGGACCGGATGCGGGTTTGGCTGTCCTTGAAAACGGTCATGAGACCCTTGTCCGTCAATCCACGGGATTGGAGGTTCAGCAGCGAGCTGACGATTTGGAGGTTGTTCTTGACCCTGTGGTGGATCTCCTTCAGCAACACCTCCTTTTCCTTCAGCGATTTCTGCAAAACAGCCGTCTGCGCGCGCAGGTGCTCCTGAAGCCTGGACTGGGCGAATGCCACGGCAAGCTGCCCGGAAATCTGTGTCAGGATTTCCCCGTCTTCCTCGGTGAACCGTCCCGGATTGGTCGATGCGAAAATGAATTGTCCGATCATTTCATCCTTGAACCTGAGCAGGCTCCGTACATAGGACCGGTACCCGAGCCTTAAAAGGGCTGCCTCGGTGCCGCGACTGGGCCGTTTCTTGTCAAGCTGGTTCTCAAATAGAATTTCGGGCATCGTACGCAATTCGTCTTCGGTGTCAAAAAAAATCGCCTTCCCGTCGCTCTTCTTGAGTTCCGGATCCCGCGGAACATATTGATGGATTATCGGTTTGCCTTTCCCGGATGTATAAAGAACCAAATAGGCGGTTTCGAATTCAGACAGCTGGTTGCTCAGCAGTTTGAATGTTTCGGAGGCGATTTCCTGGTCGGATTTTGCAGTGATAATGCCGCGGTCAATTTCTTGCATGCCTTCAAGCCGCTTGGTGTACTTCTCAAGTGATTCTTCGACCTTTTTCCGTACCGATATTTCATTGATCAATTGCACATTCATCGCCTGGAGCAACGACGTCCGTTCTTGAACTTTGGCCTCCAGATTCTCCCTTTCCTTTCTCAGGGAATCGGTCATTGTGTTGAATGAACGGGCAAGGCTTTCGTGTTCGTCGCCCGTATGGATTTCAGCCTGGGCGTTCAAGTCACCTTGGGCGATGCGCCCGGCCGCCCGGTCAAGAATCCGGATTGGGTTCGTTATTTTCCGGGCGAAGTAGGCGGATACCACGAATCCGGCAAAGGCGAGTAAAATCGTCACCCAGGTCATGCTGGCGACGGTCCGGCGGATGCTGGCTTGGTATTTGTCCAGCGACAGACCGACGTGGGCGAACCCCCAGTATATCCCCAGATAGGTGAAGCAGACGGTTTTGTGGAAAATCGAACTGCGGACCAGGGAGCTGTACGTGATCCGGCTCGTCAACCGCGTCGTATCGGGAATCCACATCCCAGACAGGGTCCTTTGTTCCCACCCCTCCTTGGTGAACAGCATCGAGTAGCCGTCTTTCCTGGTGATCACCAGGTACTGGATGGAATTGCTGTTGCGGACCAGGTCGACGCAATAGTCTACCACGACGCCGTAGTCGCCCATGATCAACGCCGAGGAGTTGGCGATGATGATGGTCGAAGCGATGTCCCTGGCCTCATTGTCCATCCTGTCCACCGCAGTGCTCTTTTGAAGGGGGATGATCACGGCCAGAAAGGCGATAATCGTGAGTACGATCGACGACCAGCACAAGAGCACGATTTTCCACAGGAATCTGCTCTTGACCAGGCTGAATCGAATCCGGCTTTTCTTTTTTGTTTTCTCTATGCTCATGGCATCGTTCAGGGCGTGGTCAGCGCCGGTCATGGTCCATGCGGCGGGCTTTGACCGCGGAAAGGGTTCTGAAATCACGGAACAGCGCTTCCGTATCCGTTAAATATCCGCTCTCAAAAGGGATGAAGCTGGTGATCCGGAATATGGTCAGAAAATTCTTGCCGATTT
>JBFZEN010000098.1:0-7895 GCA_041306805.1 bacterium | reverse complement strand
ACTGGCGCTGGTTTCTCGACTACGTGTACCGGCAGGGATACAACCTCGTCAATCTGGTCATCGTCGGCACGGGAACCCGCGCCCAGGAATTCATCCAACTCGTGCAGGCCCATTCAAACTGGGGGCTGAAAATCATCGGCCTGATCGACGACGATCCCAAGCTGCTCGGGAAAAAGGTGCTGGATTACGAGGTGATCGGGCGGATCAGGGACATTCCCAGGCTGCTTCGCACTCTGGTTGTAGACCGGGTCATTTTCGTCGTTCCCAGGATGTGGCTGAGCCGGATCGAGGAAACCATCCACCACTGCGAACGGGAGGGAATCAGCACCGCGGTGTGCGTGGACCTGTACAAGCCCAAACTCGCCAAATTCTACGTTTCCAGTTTCGCCGGCATGCCCCTGCTGAATTACCAGACCTACGTGGCCACCGAATGGCAGTTGTTCATCAAGCGGCTGGTCGACGTGGTCATTTCTCTGCTGATGCTGATGGTGCTGTCCCCGCTGTTTCTGGTGGTGATGGCGGGCATCAAGATCAATTCGCGGGGGCCGGTTTTCTTCAAACAGATGCGCTGCGGACTGAACGGAAGGAAGTTCATGCTGATCAAATTCCGTTCGATGATCGTGGGGTCCGAGGTGCGGCAGAAGGAACTGAGGCGGCTGAACGAAATGTCGGGTCCCGTTTTTAAAATACACCGTGATCCCCGGGTGACGACATTCGGGCGCTTTTTGAGAAAATTCAGCATTGACGAGTTTCCGCAGCTGTTCAACGTGCTCAGGGGCGACATGAGTCTGGTCGGGCCCCGCCCGCCGCTGCCCGAAGAGGTGGATCTGTACGAAACATGGCAGAGACGGAGGCTTTCCATGAAACCGGGGGTCACCTGCATCTGGCAGGTCAGCGGCCGCAACAAGATCGATTTCGAACAGTGGATGGAGCTCGATCTGCAGTACATCGACAACTTCTCCCTCTGGCTCGATTTCAAGCTGCTCGCCCGTACCTTCTTCGTCGTGATGACGGGGTACGGAGCCGCGTAGCCTTCTCTCCGGCCGTTCATTCCCCCGCAACCGGTGAAATGCCGCCGGCTGTCCGCATTCCACACGAGGAGCCGCGCATGCGCATCCTGATGGTAGCCCCCGAGCCGATTTTCGAACCCCGCGGAACCCCGCTCAGCGTGGTGGGGCGCCTGAAAACGCTTTCGGACCTGGGGCATTCCGTGGATCTGCTGACCTATTCCATCGGCAAGGACGTGGCCTTCCCCCGGCTTCAGATCAGCCGCATACCCAAGGTTCCGGGGATCCGAAAAATTAAAATCGGCCCCTCGGCGCAAAAAATTCCGCTCGATTTTCTGTTGATGCTCAAGACCCTGGCCAGCCTTTCCGTCAGGCGGTATGACCTGATGCATACCCACGAGGAAGCCGGATTCTGGGGCGCCCTTTTTTCGCCGCTGTTCGGTGTTCCGCATCTGTACGACATGCACTCAAGCCTGCCCCAGCAGCTTGAAAATTTCCAGTTCTCCCGTTCACGCCCTCTCATCGCCTTGTTCCGGTTTCTCGAAGAGGCCGTGCTGCGCACGGCCAAAGGCGTCATCGTCATATGCCCCGATTTGAAAACCCACGTGGAATCCATGATGCGGCATCCCAACCTGGCATTGATAGAGAATGTCATCGACTACGGCATGGTGTTCGGGGAAACCGACCGGTCGGCCCTGATCAGAAAGAAGTACGGCCTGACCGGGAAAAAGGTCGTGCTGTACACGGGCACGTTCGAACCCTACCAGGGGCTGGGGCTTCTTGTCGAAAGCGCCGAGGTCGTTCTCGAACGGGTGCCTTCGGCGGTTTTTCTGATGGTGGGGGGGCACGGCGACCAGGTGGAAGCCCTGCGCCGGGCGGCCGAGGAACGCGGCGTCGCGAAGGCCTTCATCTTTACGGGACAGGTGCAGCCCCAGGACGTCGGCAGCGCCATGCGGTGCGCCGACGCGCTGGTTTCGCCCCGCACGGCGGGGAACAACACGCCGCTTAAGATATACGCCTACCTGAGGTCCGGCGTGCCCATCGTGGCCACCCGTTTATCCACCCACACCCAGGTGTTGAACGACCATGTCGCCGTGTTGACGCAATGCGATCCCCTGTCGTTCGGGGAAGGCGTGGCACGCGTGCTGAAAGACAGGCGGCTGGCCGCGGCCCTGGGCCGTCAAGCGCGGAAACTGGCGGATGACCGCTACGGGTTCGACGCCTACAAACGGAAACTGTCCGGCGTGGCGCGCCGCTCGGCCGGAAAGGGCGGATGCTGACATGTGCGGTATTTGCGGAATTGCCTACACCGACACCGAACGCAGGCCCGATCCGGACCTGCTCAAGACCATGTGCGGCACCATGGTCCATCGCGGTCCGGACGACGAAGGACAAATCGTTTCGGGTCCGGTCGGGCTGGGCATGAGGCGGCTTTCCATCATCGACCTGAACACGGGGCACCAGCCGGTTTCGAACGAAGACGGATCGGTATGGATCGTTTTCAACGGCGAGATCTACAATTTCAGGGATTTGCGGCAGGAACTGGTTTCGCTGGGACACGTTTTCAGGACGCAGAGCGACACGGAGGTCATCGTCCATGGATACGAAGCGTGGGGCCCGGACGTCTGCGCGAAACTCAACGGCATTTTTGGTTTCGCCGTCTGGGACGACAGGAAAAAACGCCTCGTGCTCGGCCGCGACCACGTCGGCGTGAAACCCCTCTATTACTGCCATGACGGTGAAAGACTTGTTTTCGGGTCCGAGATCAAGGCCATCCTGGCCTGCCCCGGCGTGGGCCGGACGCTGGACATGCACGCCCTGGATCATTACCTGACATTCGAATACATACCGGCTCCCGAATCCATTTTCAAGGAGATCCGGAAGCTGCGGCCGGGGCACCGCCTCGTCTGGCAGGAGGGCCGCATTTCCATTGCGCCCTACTGGAGGCTGGTGCCGCAGGAGAAAAACTGGACCCGGGAAGGCGCCGCCCGACGCCTGGACGAGCTGCTCCGCGAGTCCATCCGCATGCAGCTCGTATCCGATGTGCCGCTGGGTGCCTTTCTTTCGGGCGGACTCGATTCGTCCGTTCTGGTTTCGATCATGGCCGGGTGCATGGACAGGCCGGTGAAGACGTTCTCCATCGGCTTCAAGGAATCGTCTTACAACGAGCTGCGCTACGCGCGGGCGGTGGCGCAAAAGTACGGCACCGAACACCACGAATTCATCATCGAGGCCAGGGCGCTCGACCTCACCGAGAAACTCGTGCGCATTCTCGACGAACCGCTGGGCGACTTTTCCATTTTTCCCACCTATCTCGTTTCGAAGATGGCGAGGGATTTCGTCACCGTGGCGCTGTCGGGTGACGGCGGCGACGAATTGTTTGCCGGGTACGACACCTATCTGGCCCATCGTTTCGACCGGCGTTTCTACCACCGCCTTCCGAAGGCCGTGAAAAAAGGCCTGATCGAACCGCTGGCCTGCGCATTGCCCCCGTCCGGAAGAAAGAAGGGGCCGGTCAACAGCTTCAAGAGGTTCATCGAGGGAACGCGGCTGCCCAAGTCGCTTCTGCACGCCCGCTGGATGGTGTTCATGACCGAGAAGGAACGCGGGCGGTTGTTTTCGGACGGCGCGGCGGAGGCGGCGGCCGGGCAGGATCCCTATGATTTCATCCTCAGGCATTCCGCGGAGGCGGGCGTCGTGGACGATATCACGCGGATGGGATACGTCGATTTCAACACCTACCTGGTCGACGACATTCTGGTGAAGGTGGATCGCATGTCCATGGCCGCATCGCTCGAGGCCCGTGTGCCCTACCTGGACCCGCGCGTGGTGGAATTCGTGTTCACGCTTCCCCCCGAACTCAAGCTCCGCGGATTCGACACCAAGGTGCTGCTTAAAAAAACCTTCTGGAACGCGCTTCCTCCCGAGGTGCAGAACCGCGGAAAGCAGGGGTTTTCGATTCCCATCAAGAACTGGATACGCGGCGAGCTGAAGCCGATGATGCTCGACCTGCTCGACGGGACGAGTCTGCGCAACCAGGGGCTGTTCAGGCCCGAAACCGTCTCGGCCCTGATCGACGGGCATTTGAAAGGCCGGGCCAACCACAGCCATCAACTCTGGGCGCTGATGGTTTTTCAACAGTGGAACCGGCTGTATGGAACAATATGAAACGTCTCCGGGCCGTTTCAACGTGGGTCCGTTAAACGGGTGCTGATTGAAAAGCGGAACATGAAATAGTCCGGTTGTTCGATACTGTTTTTCTTATTTGTTTTTTCCATCTTAAATCATTAAATTACAAGTTTAAATCATTTCCCAGAGGCTGAAAAACCATTCATGCAGACGAATGAAACCATACTGAAAATCCGGCAATACTGGAACGAGCGTATCCATGACCTGGCCGTGGTCAAGCATCCCGTGGGCACGCTCGGCTTTTTCGACGATCTGGACGAGTATCGATTCGACAAGCTGCGCTACCTTCCCAGGGTGGTGAATTTCTCGGGGTATGCCGGGAAAAAACTCCTCGAGATCGGGTGCGGCGCGGGCATTGATCTGGTCCGTTTCGCCGGGGGCGGGGCCGACGTGACGGGGGTGGACCTGTCGCAGACGGCCGTGGACCTGGCCCGCAAGAATTTCTCGTTGAGAAACCTGGGCGGCGATATTCGCGTGATGAACGGCGAGGCACTCGAGTTTCCGGACGGCGTCTTCGACGCCGTCTACGCCCACGGCGTTCTGCAATACACCGCCGACATCCAAAAAATGATAGACGAAGCCCTCCGCGTTCTCAAACCGGGAGGCGAATTCATCTGCATGGTGTACAATAAGAAAGGCTGGCTCAAATTCATGTCCCGGTTCTTCAAGGTGGAGCTGGAACACGAGGATGCGCCCGTTCTCAACACGTATACGATTGGCGAAATGAAGGGCATGCTGTCGGGCTTTTCCGGTGTTCGCATCGTTCCGGAGCGCTTTCCCGTGCGTTCCCGCCTTCAGAAGGGCGCCAAAGCCTTTCTGTACAACACGTTTTTCGTCGGATTGTTCAACTGCATTCCCCGGCCGCTGGTGCGCCGCACGGGATGGCATATCATGGCTTTCGCACGAAAATAGGTTCTGAGTTCTGAGTTCTGAGGGAAAGTCAGATAGGATCAACTCAGATCTCAGATCTCAGGTTATTGATCTTTGATCCTAAAGGATCTTCGATCCTAAAGGATCTTCGATCAATGACCTTCGGCCCAGAACCCAGAACCCAGAACCCAGAACCCAGAACATGTATCACCAGTATCAACCAGAGATAACTTCAATTAAAAGAACTGGCGGGAGAACCGGAATTTCATGAAAAGACAAATCAAGGCATTATCCGAAAAAACATTCGATCTTTTGATCGTGGGAGGCGGCATTTACGGCGCCGCGGCCGCATGGGAAGCGGCCTCGCGCGGATTGTCCGTGGCCCTGATTGACAAGGGCGATTTTGGGGGCGGCACCTCATCGAACAGTCTTAAAACCATACACGGCGGATTACGCTACCTGCAGACCCTCGATTTCGTCCGCATGCGCGAATCCATCAGGGAGCGCCGCGTTCTGATGGCCATCGCGCCGCACCAGGTGCATCCGTTGTGCTGCGTCATGCCGACCTACGGCTTTTTGATGAAGGGCAAACCGGTCATGCGCGCCGGACTCCTGATGAACGACATCATCAGCCTCGATCGAAACCGGAACGACGACCCCCAGAAGCGCATTCCCGCGGGCAGGGTCATTTCGAAGGAACTCTGCATGGGGCTCATCCCGGGGTTGGACGACCGCAAGGTGACCGGCGGGGCATTGTGGACGGACGGCCAGGTGTTCAGCACCGAGCGCCTGCTGCTCGATTTCGTGCTCTCTGCGGACCAGGCCGGCTCGGTCTGCGCCAATTACGTCGAAGCCACCGGCTTCATCAGGGACGCACGCGCGGTCCGCGGCGTCGAGGCCAGAGACAGGCTGACGGGAGACACATTCGAAATCCGCTCCAAAACCGTGCTCAACGCGGCCGGGGGATGGGCGGATGCGCTGCTTCACCGCGGACTGTCCAAACGGAACCGGGTGCGGCTGTCCACGGCCATGAATCTCGTGATCAGGCGCGAAATTCTTCCGCAATGCGCAGCCGGGCTCACCGGGCGCTACAAGTTCGTCCGTGAAGACGGAAGCGTCCACCGCGGAAAACGGCTGCTCTTCATCGCGCCCTGGCGGCGGAATACTCTGGCCGGCACGTACCACAAACCGTACACGGGAGATCCGGACGACTTGTGCGTCACCGAAACGGAAATCCAGGCCTTTCTCGAGGAGATCAACGGCGCGTATCCCGGAACCGTGATCAGGCGCGAGGATGTGTCTTTCTTCCACAAGGGTTTTCTGCCCATGGACGGCGTGAATCCCAGGACGGGCGAGGTGCGCCTGACCAAGCATTATCGCATCTTCGACCACGAAAAAGACGAAGGCGTGTCGGGATTGTGGACCATCGCGGGTGTCAAATACACAACGGCCAGGGACGTGGCCCAAAAGGCCGTGGACGCCGTGTGCTCCAGATCGAAGCTCAAGGCCGGCAGGTCGGTCTCGCATGAAACGCCTCTGGCCGGCGGCGGCATCAGGCGGTTTGAAGCTTTTCTGTCGGACGCCGTGTCGAAAAACGTTTCCGGCCTGTCCGAATCCACGATACGCCATCTGGTCCATCAATACGGCTCCGAATTCACCCGCATTCTGGAATACGCCGAAAGGCACCCGATATGGAAAAAAAACCTTCCCGGATCGGATGGAAAAAACGGCGGCGGCGGCGTGATCGCGGCGGAAATCATTCATGCGGTGCGCGAGGAAGCCGCGGTGAAGCTGGCGGACGCCGTGATGAGGCGGACGGACCTGGGAGCGGCCGGAAATCCGGGCGAAGACTGTTTGAAGGCCTGCGCCGCGCTGATGGCCAAGGAACTGGGCTGGGATGAAGAACGGGAAAAATCGGAACTGAACGAAACGCGGTCGATTTTCAAGCCCAAGGGCGTGTAAATCCGAATGGAAAAGAACCTGATCACAGGCGCCACGGGATTCACGGGCGGGCATCTGGCGCGCATGCTGGCCGGCCGCGGCTGTGAGGTGACCTGCCTGGCCAGGCAGGGAAAGAACGTCACGGAACTCGAACAGGCCGGCTGCCGCGTGGTTCGCGGCGACCTGACTCGGAAGGACACGCTCAAAGACGCCCTCCGGGGCATGGACAAGGTGTACCACATCGCCGCCCTGTACCGCGAGGAAAACGTCCCGCGCTCGATGTTCAGGGACGTCAACGTCGGGGGAACGCGGAACCTGCTCGAAGCGTCGCTGGATGCCGGGGTGAAGCGGTTCATCCACTGCAGCACGGTCGGAGTGCAGGGTGAAATCGGCAAGCCGCCGGCCACGGAGGAAGCCCCGTACAATCCCGGCGACGCGTATCAGGAATCGAAAATGGAGGGCGAGCTGCTGGCGCTCGATTTCCGCAAGCAGCACGGCCTGGGCGTCGTCGTTTTCAGACCCGTCGGCATATACGGGCCCGGCGACACCCGTTTTCTGAAGCTGTTCCGCAACTTCCGGTTCGGCATGCTCGGATCGGGAGAGGTGCTTTACCACCTGACTTATATCGACGATCTGACCGAGGGCATACGCCTCGCGGGAACGGTGCCGGGCGTGGAAGGGCAGATCTTCACCCTGGCCGGAGAGCGATACACCACGCTCAACGAATTGTACGCCGTCATCGCCGAGGTGCTGGACAGTCCCCGGTCCCGGCGCCATTATCCCGTCTGGCCCGTCTACGCGGCCGGCGCCGTCTGCGAATGGCTGTGCCGACCTTTCCGCATTCCCCCGCCCATTTACCGCAGGCGCCTCGACTTTTTCATGAAAGAC
>JBFZEN010000097.1:0-6898 GCA_041306805.1 bacterium | reverse complement strand
ATCCATTGAACGACCACGTCCGCATCTCCCGTGGTGTTGTCCTCATACGCCACGAATGATCCGCCGTGGCCGTCAGGCGCCGCGTTCAAATGAATGGAGAAGGCCGTCGTCGTGGCCGGCTGCCCGAAAATGACGCCGTCCTGCGCCCATTGGTTCTGGGCAGGTGCCGGACTTGCCATGAAAACCAAAGTCACTGTGCATAGAACAGCCAATCGACCCGCAATACTTTTCAAAAAAAATGGTTTTTTCATTTTTATTCCCATAAAGCTAATATTTACATGTGATTGAAAACAATCAATCCCCGTACTTTTTTTTAATGAATTGGGACAGTTAACTCTCGATAAATTAGCAAATACCATACCAAACAATTGTATTGATTCTATTGCGAAAAATGATTACTTTTTAAGCCATATATAATTCACATGTTTTTGCGGTTTACTCCGATTTTCCAGAAGAATCAGGGAGGTATTTTGCATCATTTTTCATACCAGAGTTATCGGTTATATGCTTCTAATTTGTTTATAGTTGTGAATTTTTTCCGGTCCGCCCGATGAAACAGGCGAGGGGAAAAATTATATGGGCGGATGACGAAATCGATCATCTCCGTCCCCATATTCTGTTTCTTGAGGAAAAGGGCTATTCGGTCACGCCGGTGGCCAATGCCGAGGACGCGATCTCGCTCATGAAGAAGGACCGTTACGACCTCGTGCTGCTCGATGAGATGATGCCCGGAATGGACGGACTCAAGGCCCTGTCCGAGATCAAGGCATCCGACCCCGCGGTTCCCGTCGTCATGATCACCAAGAGCGAGGAAGAAAACCTCATGAACGAGGCCATCGGGGCCCAGATCGAAGACTATCTGACCAAACCCGTCAATCCGAGCCAGATTTTTTCATCCATCAAGCGCATTCTCGAGAAGAACCGGATTTCGCGCGACCGGATCACGCGCGATTACACCACCGAATTCGGTTCCATCCGCGCCCAGCTGGACGAATCTCCGGACGCGGAAGGCTGGATCGACATACACCACAGGTTGTGCGAGCGCGAAATCGAACTCGACAGGCACCCCGACCTGGGCCTGACCCAGGTGTTGATCGACCAGAGGCTCGAATGCAACCGGGCTTTCGGCCGTTTCGTCGAAAGCCGGTACGAAGCATGGGTCAACTCGGCGGACCGTCCTTCGATGTCGATGGACCTGATCAAGCGGAACGCGGTCCCCCTGCTGGCGCGCGGCGAACACGTTCTCTTCCTCGTGATCGACAACCTCCGCCTTGACCAGTACCTGAACATCGAGCCGCTTCTGTACGATTTTTTCTCGGTGGAACAGGGCCATTATTTTTCCATTTTGCCCACGGCCACGCCCTTCAGCCGGAACGCCATTTTTGCGGGCCTGCTGCCGGCCGAAATTCAATCGAAACATCCCGATTTGTGGAAATCGCGGGAGGATGACGAAACCAGCCTGAACCGGCATGAGCACGCGCTTCTTCTCGCACAGCTCGACCGGCTGGGAGTGTCCGTCAAACCCGAGCCCAAATACGTCAAGATCATGGATCCGGATGAGGCCAAGTCGGTGGCGCGCCAGACCGATTCGTATTTCGCGTCGCCCCTGTCCGTCATGGTGTTCAACTTCGTGGACATTCTGGCCCACCGGCGCAGCGACGTGCCCATTCTCCGCGAGATCGTGCCCGACGCCTCGGCGTACCGGTCCCTCACCCGGACCTGGTTCGAGCATTCGCCCCTGTTCCAGATCCTGAAAACGGCCTCGGAATCGGGCGTGACCGTGGTTCTGACGTCGGACCACGGATCCATCCAGGTCAACCACGGTTCCACGGTATTCGGCGACCGCGAAACGTCGACCAATATCCGCTATAAGTACGGCAAGAGCATACGCGGCGAAGCCAAGGAAGTCATGGAAATCAAGAACCCGAAGCGGTTCGGCCTTCCGTCGCAGGGTCTGAACACCAATTACCTGATCGCCAAGGAAGACCATTACTTCGTGTATCCGACCAACTTTCACAAGTACCTGGCCATGTACCGCGGCAGCTTTCAGCATGGGGGCATTTCGCTCGAGGAAATGGTGCTTCCGATCGTCACGCTGAAAAGACGGACATGAAGGAGCCCCGGGCGGAAGGCGTTCTTTCGAAGTCGCCCGGCGCCACCTTCCGGCTGGGCCGCAGGATGGCCGGCACGCTGGGGCCGGGATCCGTCGTGGCCATTTGCGGGGAACTGGGAAGCGGGAAAACGGTGCTGGTGCAGGGAATATGCGCGGGGCTCGGCGTGACCGGTTTCGTCACCAGCCCCACCTTCACCTTGATTCAGGAATACCACGGCCGCCTTCCCGTGTACCACTTTGATCTGTACCGCCTTGAAAACCTGCGCGAGATCGAAGACCTCGACCTGGAAGGGTATTTCGAATCGGGCGGCGTCAGTCTCATCGAATGGGCCGAAAGGGCGGGTCCCCTTTTGCCGGAGGGCCTGATCGAAATCGCCATCGACCGCGTCACAGAAAAAGGGGAAATGCTTGAAGCGTCGCGCCGCATCCGAATCGGGAAACGCGGCCCATGGGCTCTTGAAGAATGATCGTGCTGGGAATAGAAACCGCCACCCCGGTTTGCGGGGTGGCGCTGGCGGACGGCGACGGATGCATCGCAGAAACGCGCCTGCGCGGCGGGACCAGGCACGGCGAACGCCTGGGCCGGGCCGTGGAAGCGCTGCTTCGCGACGCCGGATTGTCCGCGAATCAGGTCGACGGGGTAGCGGTTTCCATAGGCCCCGGGTCCTACACGGGGCTGCGCATCGGGCTCGGTTTCGCCAAAGGGTTTGTCTGGGCGCAGAACAAGCCGCTCGCGGCCGTGCCGACCATGGATGCCATGGCGGCTTCGGTGCCCGTGCTGGCCCCCGCATTGTGCGTTTTGATCCGTTCGGGAAAAAGCGAGGCCTACCAGGGTATGTACCGCGGGGAGGAAGGGCGTTGGACGGCCTCCCAACCCCCGTCCGTGGTCGGCCAAAAGGACGCCGGCAAGGGATGCCCGGGCGGGGCGACGGTTTTCATCGGCGACGCGGCGCCGCTCTTCGAAGAAGACGTCAGGCGCAATGTCGAAGACGCCCGTATTCTACCGCGGGAATTTTCCGTTCCGTCCGGCCTGTCGGTCGCCTTGAAAGGAATGGACATGCTGCGGACGGGGGCGGGAGCCGATGTGGATTCCCTTGTTCCCATGTATCTGAAACGCTTTCAGGGCGTGGAATGAACGGAGACTGGGCCATCCGGAAAATGCGGGCCCGCGACCTGGACCGGATCTGCGAAATGGAGAAAACGCTGTTCGCTTCGCCGTGGAGCCGCGAATCGTTCATGGCGGAGTTGAGCCGGAAAGGCGGACTTTCCGTCGTGGCCGAGGAAGAGGGGACGGTTTTCGGATACGCCGTGGGATGGTCCGCGGCGGACGAATTGCACATCGCCAACCTCGCCGTGCACCCGCACCGGCAGCGCCGGGGAATGGGGCGCGGTCTTCTGAGGGCGCTTCTGGAAGGTTTCGAGGGGCTTGCATGGGCCGGGTTGGAGGTGCGCGAATCGAATGCGCCGGCCATCGCCCTGTACCAGAGCATGGGTTTCAGGAAGACGGGATTGCGCAAAAATTATTACGCCGAAGAAAAGGAAAACGCGATACTCATGGAAATGGCGGTGCCCGCGGACGGCGCACCGCAGGTGAAAGGATGAAACGAGGCGCCCATGGCATGGTTTAAACGCATCAAACCCGGACTCATTCCGCAGAGCAAGAAGGAAATGCCCGATCTGTGGATGAAGTGCGACGAATGCGGCGAGATCATCTACAAAAAGCAGCTGGTCCAGAATTCGTATGTCTGCACCAAATGCGATTTTCATTTCCGCATCAGGGCGCGGGATTACATCGAACTGCTGCTCGACGAAAACAGCTTCGATGAGGCCGACGCGGGAATGGAATCCGTCGATTTCCTGCATTTCAGGGATTCCAGGAGCTACGCGGACAAGCTGCGGGATAACATGAAGCGGACCGGAATGAAGGACGCCATCATCACGGGAAACGGGACTCTGGCAAACCGGCCCGTGGTGTTCGGGGTGATGGATTTCGAGTTCATCGGGGGCAGCATGGGGTCGGTGGTCGGCGAAAAAGTGGCCCGTTCGGTGGACCGCGCGTACGAACGCAAATGGCCGCTCATCATCGTGTGCGCGACGGGCGGAGCCCGGATGATGGAATCGATCATTTCGCTCATGCAGATGGCCAAGACGTCGGCCAAGCTGGCGCGGTTTTCCGACGCGGGCGGTCTTTTCATTCCCGTGCTGACCAACCCGACGACAGCCGGCATCGTCGCCAGCTATGCCATGCTGGGCGACGTCTGCGTGGCCGAGCCCGGGGCCCTGATCGGTTTCGCGGGACCCCGCGTCATCAAGCAGACCATCGGGCAGGACCTGCCTCCGGGGTTCCAGCGTTCGCAGTTCCAGCTCGAACACGGATTCGTCGATATGATCGTCAACAGGAAGCACATGCGCACGACGCTTGTCAAAATCATCTCGTTCTTCGCCGGAGACAGATAAAAAAGGATCACCGCGGAAAACAGACATGGAGCCCCGCGGAAACAGATTCCAACCGGTATCGGCACATCCGTGCGCTTACGCCGCGGGGTCCGGTTTTCAACGTCGAATGGATAGAAAGACACAATGCATCAAAAACCCCTGTTCTTGGTGACCAATGACGACGGCATTCAGGCCCCGGGGCTGCACGCGCTCGTCCAGGAGATCAAAAAAGTCGGCGACACCGTGGTGGTGGCGCCCAGCACCGAGCGAAGCGCGGTCGGCCACGCGATCACCATCGCCGACCCGCTCCGCGTCCACGAATACGAAAAGGACGGGCTTTTTTTCGGACACGCGGTGAAGGGCACTCCGGCCGATTGCGTCAAGATCGCGGTTTGGGCCATTCTGGAGAGGAAGCCGGACATCGTGATATCGGGCATCAACCTCGGCCCCAATACGGGAATCAACGTCATCTATTCGGGAACGGTTTCGGCCGCGACGGAAGGCTCCCTGCTGGGCATTCCTTCCTTCGCCGTCTCGCTCGCGACCTACCATCATCCCGATTTCCGGTATGCCGCGAAGTTCGCGGCGAAGATGGCCGGAATTCTTCTCGACCAGGGGCTGCCCCGGGGCGTGTACCTGAACGTGAATGTGCCGGCCTGTCCGGAAGAAGACATCCGGGGCGTGTCAATCACGAGACAGGGCCTCGCCCTGTACAAGGAGGAATTCGACAGGCGCACCGATCCGCAGGGGCGCGTGTATTACTGGCTGACGGGTCAGAAGGTCAACAAGGAAAAAGAAACGGAAGTGGACGACGGAGCCGTCATGGCGAACCGCGTTTCCGTGACGCCCGTGCATTACGACCTCACCCAATACGCCTTCATGGACCGTCTGAAACAGTGGGGGATTGAAAAATAGAAGAGAAAATCATCATTCTCGATTTCGGTTCCCAGACCACGCAGCTGATCGCAAGGCGCATTCGCGAGCAGCACGTGTACTGCGAAATCGTTCCTTACCATGTGCCGGCCGAAGCCGTCCGCGCGCAAGAGCCCCGGGGCATCGTGCTGTCGGGCAGTCCATCGAGCGTATACGCCGACAAGGCCCCGCTTCCGGACCGGGCCCTGTTCGACCTGGGGGTTCCCGTTTTGGGGATTTGTTACGGGCTTCAGGTCATCGCCCGGCTTCTGGGCGGCGAGGTCGACGGCGCGGCCAGGCGGGAATACGGGCGCGCCCGATTGACAGTCGACGACGCCTCGGACCTGTTCTTCGGCCTGGACGGGCTTCTCGACGTGTGGATGAGCCACGGCGACCACCTCATCCGCATGCCCGCAGGATTTGCCCGCATCGGGCACACGCCCAATGCCGACATCGCCGCCATCGCGGACAGAACAAGGCGGATTTTCGGCGTCCAGTTCCATCCCGAAGTGGTGCATACGCCCAGGGGGAGCGACATCCTGAAAAACTTCATTCTCACCGTCTGCGGATGCAAGGGGTCCTGGACGCCCGGCCATTTCGCGGATTCGGCCGTGGCCCAGATGCGGGACCGCATCGGGAAGGGGAAGGTGATATGCGGGCTGTCGGGCGGCGTCGATTCGGCGGTCGTGGCGGAACTTCTGCACCGGGCCGTCGGAGACCGGCTCATCCCCGTTTTCGTGGACAACGGCCTGCTCAGGAAAAACGAGGCCCGGGAGGTGCTGGCGTCGTTCAAGCATCTGAACGTCCGTTTCACGGACGCGTCCGCCCGGTTTTTGAAGGACCTGCGCCGCGTCACCGACCCCGAGCAGAAAAGGAAACGCATCGGACGGAGATTCATCCGGATATTCGAGCATGAGGCGAAACGGCAGGGTCGAATCGATTTTCTGGCGCAGGGCACGCTGTATCCAGACGTGATCGAGAGTGTGTCGACCTGGGGCCCTTCGGTCACCATCAAATCGCACCACAACGTGGGCGGGCTTCCGTCCCGGATGAAGCTGAAACTCGTGGAACCGCTGCGTGAGCTGTTCAAGGACGAGGTCAGGGCCGTGGGCCGCACTCTGGGCATGCCCGATGCGCTTCTGGAAAGGCATCCGTTCCCCGGGCCGGGACTGGCCGTGCGCGTCGTAGGCGAAATCACGGATAAACGGCTGGAGCTCATCAGGGAGGCCGACGCCGTCTTCATCGAGGAATTGAAAAGGTCCGGATGGTACACCCGGGTATGGCAGGCCTTCGCGGTTCTTCTTCCCGTGCAGACCGTCGGCGTGATGGGAGATGAAAGAACGTACGAGAATGTCGTCGCGCTCCGGGCCGTCGTCAGTCTCGACGGCATGACGGCCGACTGGGCCAACCTGCCGGCCGGCCTGCTCAGCACGGTCT